>JAKBCJ010000257.1 GCA_021807975.1 Pseudomonadota bacterium
AGGAACTGGCCGCGATCCCGCAAGCCCGCACGCCGGAGGGGTTTTTGCGCACCCATCCGGGGCTTTGGGCCGACAAAGGCGGGATGGACGGGTTCTTCGCCGCGCGGCTGATAAAGGCGTGATCCGAACCCGATAGCCTTTGTCACCTTGTGTGACATCGGTCCCGGTGGCTAGAAACATGTCATGGTTGCAAGCGAGTCCCGGCACGTCACAATAGCCCCAAGCCTGCTGGCCGCCGATTTCGGGCGGCTGAGGGAAGAAGTCAGCGCGATCGAGGCGGCTGGAGCCGATTGGCTGCATCTCGACATCATGGACGGCCATTTCGTGCCGAACATCAGCTACGGCCCAACCGTGCTGGCGGCCTTGCGCAAACACACCAGGCTGCCGTTCGACGTGCATCTGATGATCGCCCCGGTCGATGTCTATCTGGATGCATTCATCGACGCCGGCGCCGACCATATCAGCCTGCATCCCGAAGCCGGGCCGCATCTGCACCGGTCGTTGCAGCATATCCGCAAGGCCGGGAAGAAGGCAGGCGTGGTGCTGAACCCGGCCACCGCGCCAGAGTCGATCGCCTGGGCAATGGATCTGATCGATATCGTGCTGGTCATGTCAGTCAACCCGGGTTTCGGCGGGCAGGGGTTCCTGACTTCTCAGTTGGCGAAAATCGCTCAGCTTCGGCGCGCCATCGACGCGGCGGACCATCCGATTGCACTGGCGGTCGATGGCGGGATAACCCCGGTCACGGCGCCGCTGGCACTGGCGGCGGGGGCGGATACGCTGATCGCTGGCACATCGGTGTTCCGCGCGCCCGATTATGCCGCCGCGATCGCCGAATTGCGCGGCGGGGCGTCGCGGTGACAACGCCCGGATCCTTTATGCGCGGCGCCCGGCGGGCGATGGCGCGCCTGCCCAGCCTGCGCATGGGCCGGGTGCCGGATGCGCCCGCATTGTCGGTGCGCGACCCATGGCCGGGCGATCCCGGACGCGGCGCTGCCCTAATCAAGGGTGAGCTGGAAATCGGCGGCTCGGTGCAGGCGCTGCGGCAAGGCGGCTGGAACCAGCTCGGCGGGTCCGCGGTCTGGCGGTCCGGGGCGCACGGCTTCACCTGGCTGCGCGATCTGCGCGCGCTGGGAACCGATGCCGCCCGTCTGCGCGCCCGCGGTTTGGTGGCGGAATGGATCGCCAACCCGCCGTCCGATCCGGTGGCGCATCGGCCCGACGTGGTCGGCGCCCGGGTCACCGCGTGGCTGGGGCATTACGATTTCTTCGCGGCAACCGCCGACGATGTGTTCCGCCAGCGGCTCATGAGCAGGCTGGTGGCCGATGCGCGCGCCCTGTCCGCGGCCCTGCCGGCCGAGGAACTGGACGCAAGGGCACTGACCGCCGTGAAGGGCTTGGTCGCTGCCGCCGTGGCGTTGCGCGAACATGCCGGATTCCTGACCCGCGCCCTGCGGTTTCTGCCGCAGGAAATCGCCCGGCAGATACTGCCCGACGGCTGCCACGCCGAACGCAGCCCGGCAGCGCAATTGTCGGCACTGCAGGACCTGACGGAAATACGGGCGCTGTTCCAAAGCTCCCAGACTCCGCCGCCGCCGGTTCTGGCGCACGCGATCGAGCGGATGTCGCCGGCGTTGCGGATGATGCGGCACGGCGATGGCGGTTTGGCGCTGTTCAACGGCAGCAAGGAAGAAACCGCGACGCTCGTCGATCTGGTCCTGACCCAGGCGGGGCGCGGCGGACGCGGGCCATCGGTGCCCGGGGAGGGCGGGTTTACACGCATGCAGGCGGGGCGCAGCGTGTTGATCGTGGATTGCGGCGTGCCGGCGCCCGCCGGACTCGACCGATTGGCGCATGCCGGCACGCTGTCGATGGAACTGTCGATCGGGCGCGACCGGCTGATCGTGAATTGCGGCGCTTTCCCGGCCGGCCCGCCGGAGTGGCACGATGCTGCCCGGGCGACGGCGGCGCATTCGACGCTGGTGATCGGGGATTTGAACAGCAGCGAGCTGAAGCCGGAAGGTCTGGGGCGCCGCCCGACGGTGGTGGAGGTGAACCGCCAGGAAGCCGCCGGGGCGCATTGGCTGGATGTCTCCCACGACGGCTGGCGTAAGACGTTCAATGCGGTGCATCGGCGCCGGCTGTATATGGCCGAAAGCGGCGAGGACATTCGCGGCGAGGATATGATCGAGGCGCCGGAGGGCCAGCCGTTCACGCTGCGCTTCCATCTGCATCCCGACGTGCAGGCCAATGTGCAGCAGGATGGCGCGGCGGTGTTGCTGCGGCTGAAATCCGGCTCGTTCTGGCGGCTGCGCGCGGATGGTGCGCGGTTGAACCTGGAAGAGACGGTTTATCTGGGCGGAACAGAGCCCAGGCGCGGCGAGCAGATCGTGATGACCGGCTTCGCCGATGGCCAGCAGCACATCAAATGGGCGCTGAGCAAGGTCGAACGGGCCGGGTGAAAAAGTCCCGGCTGCGATGAAGATCATTGAGATCACCAATGTCGATTTCTCGCTGCGGCACTTCCTGCTGCCGCTGATGCGCGCCATTCGCGAACGCGGCCACGAGGTTGTCGGTGCGTGCGCGGAGGGGCCGCTGCTGGACGATGTGCGCGCGGAGGGCTTCCGGGTGATCGCGGTGCCGTTCGTGCGGCGGTTGTCGCCCGTGGCACATGTCCGGGCGTTTTGGTCGCTGGTCAGGCTGCTGCGCGATGAAAAGCCCGATCTGGTGCATGCCCACATGCCGATCAGCGGGTTTCTGGCGCGACTGGCCGCGCGGATCGCCGGGGTGCCGAAGGTCGCCTATACCTGCCACGGATTCCTGTTCAACCATGCGTCGTCGTCGCTGCCCCGGCGCGGATTGTCGTTCGTTATGGAGTGGGTCGCGGCGCGGGTGACCGATGTGTTCATGACCGTGTCCGAGGCCGAGGCGCGGGACGCCAGGCGGTTGGGCATCGCGGCGCATGCCGAGGCGATCCGCAACGGGCGAAACCCCGCCGTGTTCCGGCCTGACCAATGGGCGCGGGAGCGGATACGGGCGGAACTGGGTGTGCCGAGGGACCGGGTGGTCATTATCGCCGTGTCCCGGCTAGTGTGGCACAAGGGATACCCCGAACTCGCGGCGGCGATGCGGGCCGTGCCCGAGGCCGAACTGTGGGTGGTTGGCGAACGGCTGGACAGCGACCGGGGTGCGGATATGGCGGCGCTGCTGCGCTCCGCCGGGCTGGGCTATCGCCTAAGGATGCTGGGCTACCGGACGGATATTCCCGCGCTGCTGGCCGCCGCCGACATTTTCACGCTGCCCAGCCGGTTCGAGGGGCTGCCGATGTCGGTGATCGAGGCGATGCTGACCGGCTTGCCCGTGGTTGCCACCAACGTACGCGGGCCGGCTGAACAGGTGATCGAGGGCGAAACCGGCTTCCAGGTCCCGGCCGGCGACTCCGTCGCCCTGGGTTCGGCGCTCGGGCGGCTGGTGCGCGACCCTGATTTGCGGGTTCGGATGGGGCGGGCAGGGCGGCAACGGGCGCTGGACTGCTATGACGAGGCGAAGATCTTGTCCCGGACGCTGGACCTGCTGGGCTTGTAGGTTTATCCCGCCGCGCTTGAAGCAAGCACGGGACTCCGCCGCCATGACTGACATCGTTTCCATCCGACGGGCGCTGATCTCCGTCTCCGACAAGACGGGCCTGGTGCCGTTTGCCAAGGCTTTGGCGGCACGCGGGGTGGAAATCCTGTCCACCGGCGGGTCGGCAAAGGCGCTGCGGGACGCCGGGGTGCCAGTGAAAGAAGTGTCCGACCACACCGGGTTTCCGGAGATCATGGACGGGCGGGTGAAGACGCTGGTGCCGCAAATCCATGGCGGCATCCTGGGGCGGCGCGATGTGCCGGAGCATATGGAGCAGATGAAGACACACGGGATCGCCCCGATCGATCTGGTGGCGGTGAATCTGTATCCGTTTGAGGCGACTGTCGCGAAGGGTGCCCCGTACGACGATTGCGTCGAGAACATCGATATCGGCGGCCCGGCGCTGATCCGCGCGGCGGCGAAAAACCATGATTTCGTGACTGTGCTGACCGATCCGGACCAGTACGGGGCGGTGCTGGAGGAGATCGAGGCATCGGGCGGCACGTCGCTGACGTTGCGCCGCCGGCTGGCGGGCGAGGCGTATGCGCGGACGGCGGCGTATGATTCGGCGATCGGCGCCTGGTTCGCGGGGCAGCGCGAAGAGACTTTCCCGAAGCGTCTGACCATCGCGGGGTCGTTGCGCCAGACGCTGCGCTATGGCGAAAATCCGCATCAGGCGGCTGCGTTCTATGTGTCCGGCACGCGGCCTGGCGTGGCGACGGCGGTGCAGGTGCAGGGCAAGGAACTGTCCTATAACAACCTGAACGACACCGATGCGGCGTTCGAGTGCGTCGCGGAGTTCGAGGCGCCGACAATCGCCATCATCAAGCATGCGACGCCGTGCGGCGTGGCCTCGGCCGGGCGGCTGGTCGATGCGTGGGACGCGGCGTTCCGGTGCGATCCGGTGTCGCCGTACGGCGGGATCGTGGCAGTGAACCGGACGCTGGATGCAGCGGCGGCGGAGAAGATCGCTGCCATCTTTACCGAGGTGATTATCGCGCCGGATGCGGATGAGGCGGCGAAGGCTGTGCTGGCGCGCAAGAAGAATCTGCGGCTGTTGCTGACGGGGGGGATGCCGGATGCGGCGGCTGGCGGACTGACGTTCCGCAGCCTTGCAGGCGGGTTTCTGGCGCAGACGCGCGATGCCGGACGCGTCGCGGCGAGCACGCTGCAGGTGGTGACGAAGCGCGCGCCGTCGGATGCCGAGATGGCGGACCTGCTGTTCGCGTTCCGGGTGTGTAAGCATGTGAAGTCCAACGCGATCGTCTATGCCAAGGACGGCGCGACGGTTGGGATTGGCGGGGGACAGCCGAACCGGGTGGACTCGGCGCGGATCGCGGCCTGGAAGAGCGAGGAAGCGGCGAAGACGGCTGGGCTGCCGGAGCGGTTGACCCGGGGCAGCGTGGTGGCGTCCGACGCGTTCTTCCCGTTCGCGGATGGCCTGGAGGTTGCGGTTTCGGCCGGGGCGACGGCGGTGATCCAGCCGGGCGGGTCGATCCGCGATGCGGAGGTGATCGCAGCGGCGGATGCGGCCGGGTTGGCGATGGTGTTTACCGGGATGCGGCATTTCCGGCATTGAGGGGGGGTAAGGGGTGCATGGGCCGAACGCTTATCTGCTTCCCGTGACACCCGGACGACGGTGTGCGAGTCTATTCTCAGATTTAGTTCGGTTGGCTTTCAGATAGCTCAATCGGCGTCGGAGTGAAGCCTGGCTTGAACGCTATTGGCCAGGGTCTTGTCGGGATCGGCCTATATACTGCCGCTGAGGCCGGTCGCTTGATCGACCTCCAGGCGCCGAGACTGACCCGGTGGTTACGTGGACATGAGGTAAAAGGCCGCTGGTATGAACCTCTTTGGCAGCCGGAGGTCGATCTCGGCGACGACAAGGTTTATCTCAGTTTTCGTGATCTGCTTGAGGCTCGGGTTGCATCGCGGTTCATAGAAAAAGGACTGAGTCCGCAAAGGGTGCGGTTGGCGATTGGACTGGCCAGGGAGGTCGTGGGCGACCGGCCATTGTCAACGTCTTGGCTTAAAACCGATGGCCGGGCGGTGTTTCTAAAAGTGCTGAAGGAGGCGGACGGCGAGCCAGAACTGATGAATCTGTTCAGCAAGCAGTATGCATTCAACGCAGTGGTTGAGCAAAGCTTGCGTGACGTTGAATTCGATGGACCGCTGCCCCACCTCTGGTGGCCGCTTGGGAAGCGCAGCGGAGTTCTCGTCGATCCGCGGCGATCCTTTGGTCAGCCAATCGAATATGAAACGTCGATTCCGGTTGAAGCGCTGGCAAATGCGGCAAAGGCGGAAGGGTCGCCGGAACTGGCTGCGAAGGTGTGGGACGTCCCGTTAGCGGCCGTTCGGCGAGCGGTCAGGTTCCAGCAGCAGATCGAACTCAAAAAAGCGGCGTGAACGTTTTCTTCGATAACTGTACATCGCCGGTTCTCGCTGCCACTCTCGGCGGCTTTATCGCCCATCGTGGACACGCCGCGCACCACATTCGGAATTTGCCGTGCGGCTCCTCCGCGCCCGACGTTGAGTGGATAGAGATGCTTTCCCGCAGTAAAGAAGATTGGATCGTTATTACAGGCGATGGCCGAATTGAGCGTAATAGAGCTGAAAGGGCCGCGTTCCGTCAGGCTATGCTAAAGGGCTTTGTATTATCGCCTGCCTACCAAAAGACTCAGATCCATCACACGGCGGCCATCTTGATTTGGCGATGGCCGGAAATGGAAAATCTGCTTCAGTCCGTCGCCGCTCCGGCATTGTTTGAGCTGCCCATCAATCGCTCCGCGCGCTTCAAGCCGCTTCCACTTTGAGTAGTATTGGCCGGATGTTCGCTGTTGGCTGGCAATGCCGGCCTGGCCGTTGGCGGCCCGCTGAGAATCGCAGTGCCCCGGGGCGTTACGGCGGGCTGCCGATCGCGGAACCGGCCGAGCATCCGACCCAGCCCCACTAGGCTGCATGATCCATCTGCGTGGCCGCCCTTGCCTCCACTGTATCCATGGTCGCATCCTCCCACAGGAGAGAAAGCGGCCATGACCGAATCAGACATCGAGTGGCGTCCGTCCGACGCCATCGTCCGCGACGCCAACTGGACCAGTTTCATCGCCCAAAGCGGTGTGCCGGATTACGCCACGCTGGTGGCCCGATCATCCAGCGATCCCGAGTGGTACTGGCGATCCCTGGCGACCTGGCTGAAGTTCCGCTTCCGCCGGACCCCGAACCGCATGATGGACCTGACGGATGGCATCCAGCACCCGGGCTGGTGCATCGGCGGCACCGCCAACCTGTATGACACCGCCGTCACCGCCACGGTTGAACAGCACCCGGGCCGGCCCGCCGTGATCTGGGAGGCGGAGGACGGCCGCACCCAAACCCTGACCTATGCCGAACTCGACCGTGAAGCCGCCGAG
>JAKBCJ010000258.1 GCA_021807975.1 Pseudomonadota bacterium
GATTTCAGCGTTGCGCGGCGGACGGCGCATGATCAGCAGCAGCAGGATGGCTGGAAAGGTGGTGCAGATCAGCAGCACGTAATCGTCCATGTAAGCAATGATCTCCGCCTGCCGGTTGACCGCGTGGTCCAGGATCGCCACCCCCTTGGCGGTCGATGGGTCGAACGCCTTCACCGCCGCCAACGCTCTGTTGAACGGGGTTGCGCTGGCGCCGATCACCTCGTGCAGCGCCTGTGTGTTACGGGTCAGTATGGTCGATGTGACGGATACGCCGATCGCCGCACCGATATTGCGCAACAGGCTGAACAGCGACGCGCCTTCGGTGCGCAGCGACGGACCCAGCGTGGCGAACGCCACCATTTGCAGCGGCATGAACACCAGTCCCAGCCCCGCGCCCTGAATCACGATGGTGGTTATGATGGTCCGTTGCGATACGTCCGGCGTCCAGCCCGTCATCATATAGAAAGACACGCACAGCAGCGTCAGACCGGCTGCAACCAGATAGCGCGGGTCGATCCGGCTTACCATGCGGCCGCTGAAGCTGATCGCGGCGAGGTTGCCCAGGCCGCGCGGCGCCATGATCAGGCCGGCCGTCGCCACCGGATAGTCGCTCATGACCTGCAGCCACGGCGTCATCAGTGCCAGACTGGACACCAGCAACGTGCCGACCGCGAACATCAGGATCAGGCCGGACAGGAAATTCACGTCGCGGAACAGCGTGGGCCGCAGCAGCGGCCGGCGGGCGGAAAACAGGTGAACCGTGAACAGATAGAAGCCCAGACCGGCCAGCACCGCCTCGGTCACCACTTCGCGCGAGTAGAACCAGTCCAGGTCCTGGCCGCGGTCCAGCATCAGCTGCAACGCGCCGATGCCGGTGGACAGCACGGCAAAACCCAGCCAGTCGAAGCGGGAGCCCCCGGTCCCGCGCACATTGGGTAAAAAGAACGCCATCCCCGCCGCCGCCAGCAGCCCGAACGGCAGATTGATGTAGAACACCCAGCGCCAGTCGTAGTTGTCGGTCAGGTAACCGCCCAGCGTCGGTCCCATGATCGGGCCGATCATGACCCCCATGCCCCAGATCGCCATTGCGAACCCGCGCCGGGCCAGCGGATAGATATCCAGCAGCGTCGCCTGCGACAGTGGCACCAGCGCCGCGCTGAACATTCCTTGCAGCAGCCGGAATATGACGATCTGCGTCAGCGACTGGGCGGCGCCGCACAGCATCGATGCGATCGTGAACCCCAGGATGCAAACGATATACAGCGGCTTGCGCCCGAACCTGCCGGCCAGCCAGCCGACCGGGGCGGTCATGATCGCGGCGGCGGTGATGTAGGATGTCAGGACCCAGGTGATCTCGTCGTAACTCGCCGAGAAACTGCCCTGCATATACGGCAGGGCGACGTTGGCGATGGTTTGATCCAACGATTGCAGCAACGTCGCGCCGATCGCCGATAGGGTGATCATCGTTCGGTAAGGGACCGTATCCCCGAGTGGCGCGGTTTCTGGTGCCGGCTGGGCCGCTGTGGCCATCGTTCTGCTTCTGGTTATGGTCCTGGACCGGGCAACTTTGGACGCAAGCCCTGATCGCGGTCAATTAGCGGTTTTTCCGCACCTCGTCCGGGTGTTGTGACACCGCGGGCGGTTCGCTTGGGGTAATCTGCCGCCACGCGAACAGTTTGTTATTTTGGAGGCTCGCATGGCGACATGGCGCGATCAGGTAGCGCTTGTGACCGGGGGGGGCCGCGGCATCGGACGCGCCATTGCCCGCCGGCTGGGCCGGGAGGGCGCATCGGTCTGCGTCAACTATGTGAACAGGGCCGACGCCGCCGAGTCGCTGGTGGCCGACATCATCGCCAACGGTGGCCGGGCGATCGCAGTCGCGGCCGATGTGGCCGACGATGCGGCGGTCGAGGGGATGGTGGACAGGGTGGGGGCCGCGTTTGGGCCGGTGACCATTCTGGTCAACAATGCCGGGATTTCACACAAGGCGACACTGGAAAGTTATGATCCCGGCAAGCTGGAGCGAATGCGCCAGGTCAACGCGGGCGGCGTCATCCATACCACCCGGGCGGTGATGGCCGATATGCGGCGGATGAAATACGGCCGGATCGTCAACATCACCTCGATCGCCGCGATGGGCACGTCGGTGGCCGGCAATGCGTTCTATGCGGCGACCAAGGCCGAGGCCCAGATACTGACTCTGCGCTTCGCGATGGAGTTGGGCACCCACGGCATCACGGTCAACGCGGTGGCACCCGGGTTCATCCAGACGGAGATGACGAAGGGAACCGACGAGGAGGCGTGGAAAGCCCGCGCGCAGAAAATGGCCGCGCTGTCGATGCTGGGCCGGATCGGCGAGGCCGACGACGTAGCGAACGCAGTGGCGTTTTTTGCCTCCCCGGATGCGGGATGGGTGACCGGCCAGGTGCTGGCTGTCGATGGCGGGCGGATGGATTATCTGGGACGCTGATCCGTCGCCATCATTCCCGATGCGGGCCCGTTGCGACGCTCGGCTCCGTGATCGCCAGAATCGCCATGATGGCCCCGGTCAATGCCGGCGAGGCGGAATGAGCCGCCCTGTGCCATCGCCTTCATCCCCGCTTTCCAATTCCAGGAGAGTTCCCCGCAAGCGGTCCGTCTGGTCCCCCGGACCTCCCGGGCGAGCGCCCGGGAGAGCCATGCCGGCATTGATGTCCATGGCGCCGAACGGTCTGACAGTCATGCACCCGGCAGCGAAAACGTCGGCGTCCACATTGAGGCGATTGCTCAATAAGTAAATACATGTGATATATTGGCGAGGTTTCTGGCGCGCCGATAAAGCCCTCCGCCTTGTCTTTAACGAAATGCGCTGCCCCGGAGATGTTAAGATGAACGATCGGCACGGATTCCTAGTTTGTGGCGAGGCACTGATCGATCTCGTGCCGATCGGCACCGGCCCTGAACCGGCGATGCGCTCCGTCTGCGGCGGCTCCCCGTACAACGTCGCGATCGGACTGGGCCGGCTTGGTGCCGATACACGGTTTTTGGGGCGGCTGTCGCGGGATGCCAATGGACGGCGCCTTGCCGCTCGTCTGGCTGAAAACGGCGTCGGCCTGGATCTCGTCACCTATGCCGCGGCGCCCTCTACGCTCGCCTATGTGTTCCCGCCGGAAGGCGGCGGGTCGGACGTCAGCTATGCTTTCTACCTCGAAGGCTCCAGCGGCGCGGTATTCCAGGCAGAGGATTTCCCCGCGACGCTGCCCGCCTCTGTCGGTCTTGTGCATTTCGGTTCGTTCGCGGCATTGCTGGGGCAATCGGGCGCCATGATCCGCGCGTTCGTGCAGCGCAGCGGCTGCATTGTTAGCTACGATCCCAACATCCGCCCGACTGTCACGCCCGACCCGGTCGCGACCCGCCCGGTGGTTGCCGCCTGCATGGCGGCCGCCGACATCGTAAAGCTCAGCGATGCCGATGCAGACTGGTTGTATCCCGGGCAATCCCTGGATGACGTCCTTTCCGGCATCCTGGCGATGGGGCCGTCATTGGCCGCCATCACCCGCGGACCGCAAGGCGCTCTCGTCGCTACCCGCTCGGTGCGCGCCGCGATTCCGGGCATTCCCACCCGGGTCGCGGACACGGTGGGCGCGGGGGATACCTTCATGGCCGCCTTCCTGTGGGACATTGGCCGGCGCGGGCTGCTCGATCGCACCGCACTTGCCGCTGCGTCGGACAGTCAGCTTGGCGGGATAACCGCGTTGGCCTGTCAGGCAGCCGCTCTCGTATGCGCCCGCCATGGCGCCGAACCGCCGTTCAGGGCAGAGCTGGAGCAGGCAATGCGGGTTTAGGATACGCTTCGCAACAATCACTTCGGTTGACGCGCGGCCGGTAGGGTCCGCCATGGCGGGCGGAGTCCTGGCCATGACGGATAGGTAAAATCGTGTTTCGACAACACCTTATGCGGAAGGGCATAGGGAACCAGAAAGCCGGTGCCGCCGTATTTTAACGCTCATGGGGCCTGCGCCCGCCATAACGATGAGAGACCAGCGATCTCCGCCAGGCGAGGCGTCTGTGTCGCCTCATGTCCTTAGCGGCAAGGGTTCGGGCCGCCTCCACGCAGGCAGCCCGGCCTTTGGCTGATATCAGTGAGACCAGCCCGGGTAGCTGCCGACATTCTCACGCGTAACCAGATGCGACGGCATCAGGATCATCGGATCGGCGGGCTTCTTGCCTTCCATGATCCCATAGCCGGTTTGCACGGCCAGCTTGCCCATGCCGAACGGGTCCTGGCTGGCAGAGGCCTGCACCATGGTCGGACCCTTCAGCGCGGCGACGATATCCGGCGCCCCGTCCACCGAGGTGATGACGATGCCGCCGCGGTTAAGCTGATGCGCCGCGAGATCGCTGCCGATCGCCTGCGGGTCGTTGATGGCGAATACGCCGGCGATATCGGGGAAGCGGGTCAGATACCCCTGCATCGCGTTCATGCCGCCGTCGCGGGAGCCCTTGCCATCCTGATCGGACGACAGGATTTTGATGCCCGGATAGGCGCTGAAGACCTTCTTGCAGCCGTTCACCCGGTCGATCACGGCCGAGACCTGGGGGCCGTTTTCGATCACGACGTTGCCCTTGTGGTTGATCTTGTCCGCCAGGAACTGGCAGGAAATCTCGCCGGCCTGGGTATTGTTGGTCTGCACGGTCGCATCCGCGCCGGCTGCCGCCACGTCAACGCCGACGACGACGATCCCGGCCGCCTGGGCGCGCTTCACCGCCGGGGCAATGGCCCGCGGATCAGCGGCGTTCACCAGGATCATATCCACCCCGGCGGCGATGAAGTTGTCGATTTGGGTGAACTGCTTGTTCAGGTCGTAGTCAGCCGATGCGATCGTAACCTTCGCGGCCGGATTGATCGCATGAACCGCCTCGGTTGCCCCTTGGCCAACGGAGACGAAATAGGGGTTCCCGAGCGATCCGACGGTAATGCCGACCGACTTCAAATCCTTGGCCGAGGCGGCGCCGGTTATGGCGATGGCCGCGCCGGCGAGTAGCAACGTCTTGAACATCGAATTGTTTCCTCTGGCCACTCAAGTTGGCACCACGGCGGGCAGGCCTGACCCGCTATGGCGCTTGACGGACCGGTTACCGGCCCGGTTTCGTTCGTCAGGTCCGGGCGCTGCCTTGCAGCCGGACCCGGTCCAGTGCCACCGCGCCGATGATGACCAGGCCCTTGACGATGAATTGCCAAATGTCGGAGACGCCGACGAGGGTCAGCCCGTTCGACAGCACCGCGATGATCAGTGCGCCGATCAGGGTGCCCCAGATGGAGCCGATGCCGCCCACGAAGCTGGTGCCCCCAAGGATGACCGCGGCAATGGCGTCGAGTTCGTAGCTTTGACCAAGCTGCAACCCGTTGGCGGCGTACAGCCTCGCCGCCGACATGACGCCGCCCAGCCCCGCCAGCACGCCGGAGATGGAATACACGAACAGCAGGATGCGCCATACCTTGATACCCGACAGCCGGGCCGCCGCCGGATTGCCGCCCACCGCGTAGATCCATATGCCCAGGACAGTGCGGCGCAGCACGTACCAGGACCCGACGATGACGACCAGGGCGATGACCGCGAGTACCGGGATCTGGATGCCGGGGGCGATCTTGATTCCGGCGTTGCCGATGAAAGCAAACGGCAGGTCCGGATTGAACACGGTCGCGTCGTTGCCCATCAGCCGCGCGAGGCCACGAACCGCCGTCAGCGAGCCCAATGTGACGATGAACGGCGGCAGTTTTCCGAAGGCAATCAGACTGCCGTTGATCAGGCCGAAGCCAAGCCCGGTCAGTAGCGCCGCCGGAATACCGAGCATGCCCCAGCCGGGGATGAGGGAGAAGATCAACGCGGACATGGCCGACGCGGCCAGGATGCTGCCGACGGACAGGTCGATCCCGCCGGTCAGGATGACGAATGTCATTCCGGCGCCAAGGACGGTGTTGATGGCGGCCTGCTGCGCGACGATCGACAGATTCTGCGCGGTCAGGAAACGCTCATCACCCAGGTAATGAAACGCGATTGCGAGGATGAACAGCACCGGGAGCATACCCAATGCCTGCACCACGGCCCGTATTCGCGGTTGCCGTGCCGATAGTCCCGCGCCACCGGCCGGTTGTGCCGGTCCAGCCGCGGCTGAATTCTTGCCGGTATCGGACATGTTCTTTCCCCCTGCCTGGCTGGATTAAGCCGCTACGCCGGCGCCGAACGCCATGATGTTTTCCTGTGTGACCGGCGCCCCGCCGACGCCCCCGACCTCGCCGGCGATCTGGCCCTCGCGCATGACCAGCACGCGGTCGCACACGCCGATGATTTCGGGCAGTTCGCTGGAGATGACGATCACGCCGATATCGCGCTTAGCGAGTTCGTCGATGATCCGATAGATTTCGGACTTGGCGCCGATGTCCACCCCCCGGGTTGGCTCGTCCAGGATCAGGACTTTTGGCCCGATTTCCAGCCAGCGCGACAGCAGGACCTTCTGTTGGTTACCGCCGGACAGGCTGCCCACGGTGACCTGCGGACTCGGTGCCCTGACCCGCAGCGTCTCGAATGCCTGGTCCGCCCGGCGGCGCCAAGCTGTTCGGTTCAGGATACCGCCGGTCCATGCGTCGCGGCCGATGACGCCAAGATTGATGTTGGTGCCGCACGACAGGTCCAGAAACAGGCCAAGACCCTTGCGGTCTTCCGTCAGGTAGGCGAGCCCGACCGCGAGAGCATCCTCGGGTGCCTCGATAACCACCGGCTGACCGTCCAGGACGATGTCGCCGGCGGTCTTCGGGTCGGCACCATAGATCAAGCGGGCGAGTTCGGTGCGTCCCGACCCGACCAGGCCGGCGATTCCCAGCACCTCTCCCCGATGCAGGCTCAGGCTGCAGGGGCGAACGCGTCGGCCGCCATCGGTGATGCCGCGCACCTCCAGCAAGACCGATCCCCGGCTGCCATGCGGGTCGTGCGTCTTGGTGTAGAAGCTGGACAGGTCGCGCCCCACCATCATCTTCACCAGCGCCTCG
>JAKBCJ010000259.1 GCA_021807975.1 Pseudomonadota bacterium
TCGATCACCGCCGGCACCATGCCGCCGGCCGCTTCGATGATGCGTTTGGTCACGGTCGGGCCGTCGCCGCTGCCGTCAACGGTCTTGGTGGCGCCGGCCTTCATCGCGGCGTCGCGCTTTTCGGCGGAGATATCGACGCTGATGATATTCTGGTGCTTCAGCGCCTTCAGGATGGCGATGGCGTTCAGCCCCAGCCCGCCCGCGCCGACCAGCACGATCGGTTGGGTCGGCTTCAGCGGCATGGCCTTCTTTATGGCGGAATAGACGGTGATGCCGGAACAGGCATAGGTCGCGGCGACCGCCAGGTCCAGCGTGCCGGGATCGACCAGATGCCGAGCGTCGGGGGCGACGACATGGGTGCCGTAGCCGCCGTTCTGGAAGACGCCCAGGCTGCGCGCGGCGACCGAACACATGTTGTCTTCTTCGGCGAGGCACTTTTCGCATTTGCCGCAACCGAGCCAGGGGAAGACGATGCGAATGTCGCCGACCTTCACGCCGGAGGCATCCGGCCCCAGCTTCACGACGCGGCCGACGATTTCGTGGCCCATCGCCAGCGGCAGCACCACGCCGCGGTCTTTCAGCGACATTTTCTGGCCGCCGCCGACATCGTAGTAGCCGTCCCAGATGTGCAGATCGGAGTGGCAGACCCCGCAATGGGTGACTTCCAGCAGGACCTCGGTGCCCTTGGGCTCCGGCGTCGGGAGTTCGATTTCCTTTAGGGGTTGTCCGCTTTCGACTACGGCCCAGGCGCGCATGGTGGTTTCCTCCTTCTAGTCGGGTGGATGGATAGCGCGCCTGCGAAATCGGTCAAGCGGGGTCGGCTCTGGTTGAGGCTTTTGGCCCTGACCGGGCGACGGGTCCCGCGGCTGGGTCCTCCGGACCAGAAGTTTTGCTGGGTTTTAGGATCTCCGGGAGCTTGGGCGCTGTGGGAGTGCTTTCGCGCTTGGGGCGCCGAAGCACTGGGCGGCAAGTTCGGTTTCATCCGCGTTGACGGGGCCGGACGCCCATTCCGGTGATCACGGCAAGGGTCCTGAGGGGGACGGACTCTCGCGTGGTTTCTACCGGCGCAGGCCGGATAAACATAATTGATTTCAGATAAATTTAGGAAGGTAGTCAATTTTCATTCCTAAAAACTGACGATTCTAGATGACAAAAAGTGATGTATTCGCTCTATTGCGAATGACTGGTCCTGATTGGAAACGATTTCGGCACGAATTGACGACGGATGGGTCATTGCAGCAGGCGATGCGGTCCCGGTCACATGATACGGCGCTGGCCTACAGTGCCGCGGCGCCTCATGCGGGCGGAACGCTGGCTGCAAGCTACTGACCGTTGAGGTGAGCATTGGGAACTCGACACCTTGACAGGTGTTAAGAAAGCTCTTGGCTAAAAACAAAGGCGTGTGTTGTGGCTCCAGTCAGATGACCGCGTCTCGCGAACCCCCGTATGGTTCTGACTAAATTCAAAAGAGAGTCTCGCTGTGGTTTCGCCTTCATTACCGTCTGCCCTCGCTTCGCGCGTTTCCATTGGCATTCCGGGACTGGACAATATCCTGGATGGTGGCCTGACGAGCGGCCGGGTTTATCTGATCGAAGGCGACCCCGGCACCGGCAAGACCACGCTGTCACTGCAATTTCTGCTTGAGGGCCTGCGCAAAGGCGAGGCGGGCCTCTACATCACTCTGTCGGAGACGGAGGAGGAATTGCGCGCCGTCGCCGCGACACACAACTGGTCGCTGGACAGACTTTCCCTCTACGAACTCGTCAACGAACTTGGTATGGACCCGGATAGCGAACAATCTGTACTGCATCCGTCGGAAGTGGAGTTGGGGGAAACTACGCGCGACGTAATGCGGCGGGTTGAGGAGTTGCGCCCGCTTCGCATCGTCTTCGACAGCCTGTCGGAACTGCGTCTGCTGGCGCAAAGCCCGCTTCGCTACCGGCGGCAGATCCTGGCACTGAAGCAATTTTTCTCAACACGGGAATGCACCGTGCTGATGCTGGACGACCGGACGGCTGATGGGCAGGACCGACAGCTGCACAGCCTCGCCCATGGCGTGATCACACTTGAACAAGTGCCGCGAGATTTCGGATCGGAACGACGCCGGTTGCGGGTCGTCAAAATGCGCGGCATTAAATTCCGCGGCGGCTACCATGACTTTGCGCTTAATACCGGCGGGCTTGTTGTTTATCCGCAATTGGTGGCGGCCGAACACCATGGTGGTGCTGAGACACAGTTTTCCTCTACCGGCTCTTCCGCGATGGACGCGCTTCTGGGTGGCGGGCTGATGTCTGGCACCAATACGCTGCTCATGGGGCCCGCTGGCGTAGGAAAGACCACGACGGCGATCAACTGCGTAGTGGCCGCGCTGAAGCGGGGCGAGAAAGCGACCTACTATTTGTTCGACGAAGGCATCACCACCCTGCTGGTGCGCTGCGCTGCGCTCGGGCTCGATATCCAGAACTATCTGGACAGCGGGCAACTGGCGCTTATGCAAATCGATCCTGCCGCGCTGTCGCCGGGCGAATTCTCAAGCCTCATCCGGACGGCGGTGGAGGAAGAGAATGCGACCATGCTCGTGATCGACAGCCTGAACGCCTATCTGCAGTCCATGCCCGGCGAGCAGTTTCTGATGCTGCAGCTCCATGAATTGTTGAGTTATCTCGGCCGGCGAGGCGTCACCAGCATCCTCGTACTCGGCCAGCACGGCATCGTCGGCGAAACCCGCTCCGACCTCGATCTCAGCTACCTTAGTGATACAATCATGCTGTTCCGCTACTTCGAGGCACGTGGCATGATTCGCACTGCGGTCTCCGTCATGAAAAGCCGCGCCAGCGCCCATGAACGGACGATTCGGGAGTTTAAGCTCAGCGATGGAGGCCTTCTCGTTGGTGATCCGCTGTCGGATTTTGAGGGCGTGATGGGTGGCGTGCCGACCTACCGTGGCGGGGCGAACCTGTTGCCTGGCAAGCCCGACCCGGCTGATTGACTTACGATAACATGACCGAAAACGTCCTGATCCTGGCGCCTAAGGGACGCGATGCCGCAATCATCGAACAGGTTCTAAAGCGCGGCGGCGTAGGCAACAGGGTTTGCGCCGACCTCGCTTCGCTTAATTCCAAATTAACCAGCGACGCCAGTACAGTTCTCGTTACGGAGGAAGCGCTTGTTGGGCCCGAACTACCAATTCTACTGGACCGCATAGAACATCAGCCGCCATGGTCGGACCTACCGGTGGTCGTTTTGGCAACAAAGCAGGTTGGCCGGCGATCAGCGATCGCGGCCAATACGTTGGAACGACTAGGCAATGTTATAATTTTGGAACGGCCGATCAATGCGGAAACACTACTAAGCAGCGTGACATCCGCCCTGCGCGGCCGCCGCCGTCAATATCAAGCACGCGCGTACCTGGAGGAGCGGCATCGAAACGAAGTTCTTCTAAAGGAATTGAACGAAACCCTGGAAAAACGCGCTCAGGATCGAGCACGCTCATTAGCGCATGCGCGCCACAGTTTGGATTTCGCGCTGGAGGCCGCCGGCATGGGATCATGGGAACTTGATCTCTCCACCGGGGCATTCCGTCGTACGGCGGGCCATGATCGGATTTTTGGCTATGCTGAACCGCTACCTGATTGGACGACCGGTACATTTCTGGACCATGTGATCGACGAAGAGCGCGAACACGCGGCGTCAGTCCTGCGGAAAGCGGAATTCAGCGGCACGCTTGATCTGGAGTGCAAAATCCGGCGCCCCGACGGCGAATTGCGTTGGATTTCCACGCGCGGAAAACTCACTTACGCGGAAGCCGACGCCCGGCCGCGCCTGGCTGGCGTGACGATGGACATCACAGAACGCCGATTCGCGGAAGAAGCGCTGCGGCAATCGCAAAAAATGCAAGCTGTCGGCCAACTGACAGGCGGTCTGGCGCATGATTTCAACAATCTGCTGACCGCGATTTCCGGCAGCCTTGAACTGCTGGGCCTGCGGGCCGCCCAAGGCCGAACCGATGAGTTCGCCCGCTATACCAACGCTGCGCAGCGGGCCGCGAAGCGTGCCGCCGCGTTGACGCATCGCTTACTGGCATTTTCGCGCCAACAGACCTTGGTGGCCAAGCTGACAGACATCAATCGGCTGGTGGCCGAGATGGAGGATCTGGTGCGCCGTACGATGGGTCCTTCCATCACGGTGCAGGTTCGCGCGGCACAGGATTTATGGACGACGTGCATCGATGCGGGAGAATTGGAAAATGCGCTGCTCAATCTGTGCATCAATGCCCGCGACGCGATGCCGGAAGGTGGCGAACTAACCATTGAGACAGCGAATCTGTCTATCGACGAGCGCGCCGCGCAGCAGAGTGACGTAACCCCCGGCGAATATGCGACATTAAGCGTCAGCGATACTGGCGCCGGTATGGAACCGGAGGTCGTCCGCCGCGCCTTCGACCCATTTTTTACTACCAAACCGATCGGCGAGGGTACCGGCCTCGGCCTATCCATGATCTATGGCTTTGTGCGCCAGTCCGGCGGCCAGGCGCGCATCTTTTCCGAACTCGGCCAAGGAACCATGGTTCGGTTGTATCTGCCGCGCCATGCTGGCACGCCAGAGATTAACGACAGCGATACCTCGGCCGCGGAAGGGTCGCGGGCCCGGGCTGGAGAAACTGTTCTGGTCGTGGACGACGAACCGACCGTGCGCATGCTGATTACTGAGGTTCTCGACGATCTGGGCTATGCGGCCATTGAGGCCGCTGACGGGCACGGAGCAATCGACATTCTACGCTCGAACCGGCGCATCGACCTGCTCATCACCGATGTCGGCCTGCCAGGTGGCCTGAACGGCCGGCAGGTCGCCGATGCTGGCCGCACCGTTCGCCCGGAACTGAAGGTGATTTTCATCACCGGCTTCGCCGAACACGCGGTTTTTCACAATGCCCCGATTGGAGCCGGCATGCACATCATGACCAAACCGTTCGCCATGGACACCCTGGCCGCCCGTATTCGCGAAATCATCACCAGCAAGTAGGACTACAGGAGATAAGCTGGCCGGAGGCGTCGGTCAGGCGGCTTCCGCCATCGTGGACCGTTCGCACGCGACCGTTGTCCGGTGCATATCCCGCACCTCCTTAGGATCGAACGGCCGAGCGCGGTGCATCGTCGCTCGGTTGTCCCACATCACCAGGTCCCATTGCTTCCATTCGTGCGCATAGACGAACTTCCGCTGGGTAGCGTGCTCGATCAGGTCGCGCAGCAGGGCACGCGCCTCCGGCACCGGCCAGCCGACGATCGCACCGGCATGGGATGCCAGATACAGCGATTTGCGCCCGGTGGACGGATGGGTGCGGACCAGCCGTTGCAGCACCGGCTTGAACCGGATCCGGTCCTCATCGGTAAAATCCGCAAAACCGAGTTGGGCGCGGGAGTATAACTGGCTGTGTTCGCAGACCAGATCGGCGATTTCCGCCTTCAGGTCATCATCCAGCGTGTCATAGGCCGCGCGCATGTCGGCGAATTCGGTATTGCCGCCGGCGGACGGGATCGATCGGGCGGACAGTAACGAATACTTCGCAGGCACCGCCTTGAACGAACTGTCGGAATGCCACAGCCGGTTGCCCAGGCTGAACAGCCGCCTGCGGCTGTCGCGCGCCAGCACCTGGTTGTCGTTATCCAGGTTGGAAATGTCGTTGACCAGCGGGGACGCGATCCGGCGCGCCTTGCCCCAGTTCAGATCGCCGGATGCTTCCTCCAGGTCGCCAAAGTTGCGGGAGAACGCCAACTGCGTTTCGTCGTCGAAGTGCTGGCCGTGGAACACCAGCACGCCATACTGGTCCATGCCCTTGTCGATCGCCGCCGCCTCCTCCCGGGTCAGCGGTTTGGTAATGTCGATGCCGGACACCTCGCCGCCGAAGAACGGGCGGGACACCGGGTCGAGCGGACGAATAGACAGCGTCATGGTCCGGTCCCTTCGGTCACTGCAATTCCGCGAAGCCCATCGCCTGGCCGAACCGGCGCGACGGTTCCGCCGGATCGCCGTATTTGCGATGCATGGCGGTGTGATAGGCGGCTGCCAGCAGCAGCCGGTCCCGGTCCGGCTGTCGGTTGGTGCCGAAATCCATCAGCATGCACTGGGCAATTTCCTGATTGTGCGGATCGTTGCCCAGCTTGCAGGACGACAGCGCGATGCGCTGCACCAGCCTGTCGCGTTCCGATACGTTGTCGCAATAGGCCTGCACCCAGCCGATGGCCTCGGCGCCGTTTAGGGCGCAAATCGCGGTGTCGATGCGATCCAGCAGTTGGTCCGCGGTCATGGCACTCGCCCCGGCGGGGACCTGAAGCGGCACGGGATGCACCTCGCCAATGCCTTGTTGGTGAAAACCGGCGCGATTGGCGAACAGTGCGGCGACATACAGCAGGCGCAGTCGCCTCGGGTGGTCGAAATTGTCCCAGAACCATGCCAACGTGTTGTGATATTCGTAACAGTGGTGCGGCATGTTGAACGCGGTGGGGTCTTGCGTCTCCAACACGATCTGGCCGACCGCGATCTGGAGGACATCCAGGATGCGCCTCGGGTCCTTGCCGGCTTTCAGCAGCGTGGTCAGGGCTTGCATGGTCTCGATTTCGCCCTGCCGCAGCACCGCGGTGGACAGCTCGGCGGCTTCCTGCTGGTTGACCGGCTGCTGGTTCCGCAGCATCGCCAGTTCGGCGTCGCCGACGCCGCCATAGGGGATGGCGCGCAGCGTTTCGCCTTCGATGGTCATTTTGATGTAGTTGCAGGCCGCTTCATAGGTCGAATACCAGCGCGGCCCTACCGCGATATCCAGCGCGCCGGCATAGATCACGTTGTGGGCATTGTCCCATCCCAGTGCATTGCCGAGTTCGACGGTCGAGCGGGCGCGATAGGCCTTGTGGCCGGTGGTGTAGGACCGGTTGTGCAGCATGCGGTCCTGCACATCGATCAGGCCGGCGAAGCACATTTCGGCCAGCACGTCCTTGCGTTCCGCCG
>JAKBCJ010000260.1 GCA_021807975.1 Pseudomonadota bacterium
CCACGATCCGGCCGTTGTCGAACACAAGTATTTCATCGGCATCGCGGACGGTGGACAGCCGGTGCGCGATAATGAACGTCGTCCGCCCGGCCATCAGCGTTTTCAGTGCCTTGCCGACACGGGCTTCGGTCGCGGCATCCAGCGCGCTGGTTGCCTCGTCCAAAATCAGGATCGGGGGGTTTTTCAGCAGGGCCCGGGCGATGGCAAGGCGCTGGCGCTGGCCGCCGGAAAGCGAGGTTCCACGCTCCCCGATCAACGTGTCGTAGCCTTGGGCCTGACGCTCGATGAACCCGTGCGCGTCCGCCATGCGGCAGGCCTGTTCCAGCTCAGCGTCCGTCGCGTCGGGCTTGCCGACCAGCAGGTTGTCGCGGATCGAGCGGTTGAACAGCAGGCTTTCCTGGAATACCACGCCGATGTTCGACCGCAGACTGTCCAGCGTGATGTCACGCAAATCCTGTCCATCGATGGTGATGCGTCCCGATGTCGGATCCCACAGGCGTTGAAGCAGCGTCATCGCGGTGGATTTGCCGGCGCCGGTCTGGCCGACCAGCGCGATGCAACTGCCCTGGCGCGCCTTGAAGCTGACATCCGTCAGTACAGCCGCCCCGCTGGCGGGATAGGCAAAGGACACATTCTCGAACCGTACCTCGCCGCGCGGCGCCCACAGCGTGCGGGCGTCGTCCTTTTCCGGAACGGAACCGCGCTCGTCCAGGACGCGGAAGAAATCCTCCAGCGCCGGCAGTTTCAAGAACAGCGACGATACGAACGACGCGGCGGTTTCCAGCCGGCCGATCAGCAGCATCGCGAAGCCCATGAAGCTGACGATCTCGCCCACGCTGGCCATACCCTGGACATGCAGCCATGTGCCGACCACCACGATGGCGATCACCGCAAGGGTGCTGGACGCACGGGTCATCACATTCACCAGCGCCCACCAGTTCAGCACCGGGAACTGATGCTTGATGACCTGATTGGCGATGTCGTTGAACAAGCGGGCCTCGGCCGACAGGCGGGTGAAGGATTGGACGACCATGACGTTGGAAATCGCATCCTGCGCGGTGCCGGCCAGCGAGGAGTTCAAGCCCTCCACGGCGCGCTGCGCGGTTTCGGTTTTCTTCACCACGATCGCGGTGAACACCAGAAACACGGCGACCAGCACGATCAGCACCAGCCCAAGGCGCCAGTTCAGGAACAGCGTCATCGGCAACAGCACGGCCGCCGACAGGATGGTGGAGAGCTGGTCGCGGAAGAATACCAGCCAGGTGCCGAACAGCCCGTCGGTGCCGGTCAGCATGCCCTTGATGATCCGTCCGGAATGGGTTGCACCATGAAACGACAGCGGCAGCGCCAGGACGTGCTTGAAATAGCGGCCCATGGCCGTGATCCGGTGGCGGTGCGCCAGACGTTCGGTTTGTAACGCGACAACAATGTTACTGACGATGCCGCCAATGCCTACGGCCACCCATATACCCAGCAATAAAGCCGCCGCGTGCCACATCTGGCCGCGCGGCATGGAATCCGACCGCGACAACAGGTTCACCACCCGGCCAAACAGCACGGGATCCAGAAATTGCAGGCCGGCGACCAAAAGATTGGCAAAAGCCAGAAAGCCGGCCACGCGGATGTCTCGCCCAAGCAGGAGGAGAACCCGGCTGTATGTCTTGATAAATCGCATCTGTTGTCCCCGGGGAGACTGGGATGTCTCCGTTCGTGTTCAAGCCGCAGGATGGGGAGCGGGTGTGGCAGGAAGGGGGCAAAGGGCGGGATTCGTGCCCGCCGCGCGAAAACGTGATGATTGTTCGCCATTCAGGCGGCCGTGCGGCAGCGGTTGGGCCATATCAATTGATCTTCGGCGGGTTCGTGCCTTTATTTTCTCCATGAACATGATTGCCCCGAAGACGGCCGCGGCGGCGGCGGATACCGTCGATCTCGCCGTCACCGGCATGACCTGCGCGTCGTGCGTCGGGCGGGTGGAAAAAGTGCTGTCGCGGGTTCCCGGGGTCACCGCCGCGTCGGTCAACCTGGCCACCGAACGCGCCCATGTCACCGGGACGCACCCCGATCCGGCCGCCCTGATCAGGGCGGTGGAGAAAGCCGGTTACGGCGCGTCGGAGGTGCGGCGGGAGGCACCGCCATCCGATCGTGCACCGCAAGACCGCTCCGACCTGCTGCATGTGATCGCCGCCGCGGTTCTCAGTGCGCCGTTGATGGCCGGGATGGCGATCCCGGCGCTGATGCTGCCGGGTTGGGCGCAGTTCGCGCTGGCCTCGGCCGTGCAGTTTGTATTGGGGGCGAGGTTCTACCGAGCGGGGTGGGGCGCGGCGCGGGCGCTTTCGGGGAATATGGATTTGCTGGTGGCGCTGGGCACGTCGGCGGCCTGGGGTCTTTCGACCTGGATCTGGCTGCGCACCGGCCGGGCGCACGGGCTGTATTTCGAATCCTCCGCCATGCTGATCACCTTCGTGCTGTTCGGCAAATGGCTGGAGGCACGGGCGCGGCGCAGCACCGCCGCCGCCATTACCGCGCTGATGCGGCTGCGCCCGGCCACCGCCAGGGTCCGCCGGGACGGTGTGGAAACCGAGACCCCGATTACCGCGGTTCGGGTCGGGGATGTGGTGATCGTGCGGCCGGGGGAGCGTATTCCAGTCGATGGCCGCATACAGGACGGGCGGGGCGCCATCGACGCATCGATGCTGACCGGCGAGAGCCTGCCAGTGGAGCACGGCAAGGGCGACACCGTGGCGGCGGGGTCGATCGATACCGATGGGCACCTGACCATCGAAACCACCGCGGTCGGCGCCGAGACCATGCTGTCGCGCATCGTGCGACTGGTGGAGGACGCCCAGGCGACGAAAGCCCCGATTCAGCGGCTGGCCGACCGGGTCAGTGCCGTGTTCGTGCCCGTCGTGCTGGGGATAGCGCTGGCGACGCTTGCCGTGTGGCTGACGACCGGAGCCTCCACCGCGAACGCCGTGCTGTATGCGGTGTCGGTGCTGGTGATCGCCTGCCCGTGCGCGCTGGGTCTGGCGACCCCGACCGCCATCATGGTCGGCACCGGCCTGGCCGCCCGCCGGGGTATCCTGATCCGCGATGCCGCCGCGCTGGAACGGGCGCACGCGGTGCAGGTCATAGCCTTCGACAAGACCGGCACGCTGACGCTTGGGAAACCCGCTTTGGCTAAGATCGAACCGCCGGAATATCTGGCCGACGCCGCGGCGTTGCAGGCTGGCAGCGAACATCCGCTAGCGGAAGCGGTTCGGGTCGCGGCAAGCGGGCTGGTGCTGCCCCCGGTCAGCGATTTCCGCACGCTGCCGGGATTGGGCGTCAGCGGCGTGGTCAACGGGCGGGAGCTGCTGCTGGGCAACGCGGCGATGATGGCTGAGCGGGGACTTGCGCTGGGGACATTCGCGGATGAGGCGGCGGCGATGGCGATGGCGGGCAACAGCGTGTCCTTCCTCGCCGAACCCGCCGGCGTGCTGGCGGTTCTTGGTTTCGCGGACACCGTCAAGCCCGGCGCCCGGGCGGCCATCGCCCGGCTGCACGCCATGGGGCTGCGCACCGTCATGCTGACCGGCGATGGCGAGGGTTCGGCACAATCGATCGCCAGCCAGGTGGGCATCGGTTCGGTGCGCGCGCGCATCCTGCCGGCTGACAAAGCCCGGGCGGTGGCGGAGCTGCGCGCCGACGGGTCGGTGGTGGCGATGGTGGGCGACGGTATCAACGACGCCCCTGCCCTGGCGGCGGCGGATATCGGCATCGCCATGGCCGGCGGGACGGACGTCGCGATGGAAACCGCCGGTATCACCCTGATGCGGGGGGATTTGTCGCTGGTCGCCGACGCGATCGACATTTCCCGCAGGACGACGCGGAAAATCCGGCAGGGCCTGTTTTGGGCCTTTGCCTATAATCTGCTGGGGATTCCGCTGGCGGCGCTGGGGTATCTCAGCCCCATGCTGGCCGGCGGGGCGATGGCGCTGTCGTCGGTCAGCGTGGTCGGCAACGCGCTGCTGCTGCGGCGTTGGCGGGGGTGATACACCGTCTGAAGGCAAGACCGGTTTTCGCCGCCCGCATATCCGCAACCGTTCCCCGGCTTGGCCTTCCCGATGCGCGGCAGACACCACGCCCGTTAGGGCATCGTTCAAACCTGTTCCGAACGCCAGGGCTGCCGGGGCATCGCGCTGACGCCATCCCGCCGGCCTGACCGATCCGGCGCGGTCCTGGCGCATGTCGATGGCACCGCATGGCGGTTCGTGGACATCGCGGCGCCGTTCCAGGCGGAGTTGGAGCCGCGGGCGCTTCGTCGTATCGATGAACGGACGGCACAGACAAGCCCGGACCGGGAAGGAACGACACGATGAAATTCGGCTTTTGCATCATGGCCGACATCGACGAGATCGGCTTTTTCAGCTTCATCGAGCAACTGGGATACGACTCCGCCTGGGTGGCTGACAGCCAGATGATGTACTCCGACGTCTATATGGTGCTGGCACTGGCGGCACGGCAAACCAGGACGTTGCGCCTGGGCCCGGGAACGGCGATCTGCGGGACCCGTATCGCCCCGGTTCAAGCGGCCGCCATGGCCACGCTGAACCGCATGGCACCGGGGCGTGTGTTCCTTGGCATCGGCACGGGCAACACCGCGATGCGGACCATGGGCCAGAAGCCGATGAAGATCGCGGCATTCGGCGAATATCTGCGGGTGATGCGCGGTCTGCTGGACGGCGAGATCGTGGACTATGCCTTCGATGGACGGCCGAAACCGATCAAGATGCTGCGGCACGAAACGCGGTTCATGAACCTGCAACCGCGTATCCCGATGTATGTCTCCGGCTTCGGACCCAGGGCGATGGGTCTGGCGGGCGAGTATGGTGACGGGTTGGTGTTCGCCATCCCGCCGCGCGGCGTGCCCGTGCGGGATGCGCTGGGCCATGCGCGCCAGGGGGCGGCCCGCGGCGGGCGCGACCTGGCCGGCTTTCACAATGCGACGCTGACCAGCGTGGCGCTGCTGCAACCGGGCGAGGCGGCGGATTCGGAAAGGATCAAACGCTGCGTCGGCGCGAACGTCATGGCCAGCGTCTATTACTTCTACGACATGGTGCATGAAACCGGGATCGAGCCGCCCGATTTCCTGAAGCGCATCTGGAAGCCGTATTGCGCGCTTGTGGAGCAGACCCCGCCGGAACACCGGCATTTCCGCACGCATGAGTTCCACTATACCGATCTGCATCCCGGCGAGGCGGAACTGATCGACGAGCAACTGATCCGCGATACCTGCCTGGTCGGCACCGCGGACGAACTGGTGGAACGCATCCGGGCGCTGGAGCGCGACGGCCTGCGGGAACTGATCTTCGCCGTTGGCAACGAAACCAAATGGCGCCTTGCCGAGGAATTCTCCCGCACCGTCCTTACCCGGTTGTAAGTCAGGACCGCGATGTCCGTGACGTAACCAGCGGCCGGGTCCGTTGGCGATGAACGGTTGGCCGTCGCCTGCGTGCGTGGCCGGCGGCAGTCATGGCCCATGCTGTCCGTGGGTGCTAGGCCGCCCGGGCGGATTGGGATTTCCGGCGGGCGGCGGCGGCCTTGAGCGTGGTCTTCAGGTCCGTCAGGTAGCGGACATGTTCCTCCTCGATGGTATGGCGGGCGGTGTCGCGATACTGGCTGCTGTACCAGGCG
The DNA here is from genome assembly GCA_021807975.1 of Pseudomonadota bacterium. Lineage (GTDB taxonomy): Bacteria > Pseudomonadota > Alphaproteobacteria > Acetobacterales > Acetobacteraceae > Rhodopila. Next base: position 5,674 of record JAKBCJ010000260.1, read on the forward strand.
GTCCGGCGGGCAATCGCCTCGCGCATCTCCGCATCGGATGGCAGCGCCGCGTTGTCCAGCAGGAACTCCCGCACCCAGCGGGCCTGATGTTCGAACACCATGTTCAGCGCGGTATCGGTGTTGAAGAAACCCATCAGGAACAGGCCGGGCCAGCCGGGCGGGACGATCCGCATATACAGGTCGAGACGATTGTCCCGCGCCTGGACCACAGACTCCGGCAGCATATCCAAATCGATCCGATAGCCGGTCGCGGCGATCAGGGTGTCGAATTCCTCCTCGGTGCCATCGGCGAACCGTATCCGGTGGCCGTTGACCGATTCGATCCCCTGTTTCACGAAGATCCGGCGATAGGCGATGTCCGTCGTCACGGTGGCGTTGGACGTCACATGGCTCAGCGCGGCCGCGCGTTTGAAACCCAGCGCCGTCATGTCGCCATGCGCCAGCCACACCAGGAAGCGGATCAGCTTCTGGCGCACTTTGCGGGGTATGTAGGGCCGCTGGATCTGGGCGGTGATGTCGGTGAACGCCCGGCCGAACATCAGCTTGGGCAGGATCACGACGCCAGACCTCGCGACCAGAACGGTGCGGCGGGACGTCACACACACATCGCTGGCGATATCGCAGGCGCTGTTGCCCACTCCCACTACGCAGATGCGCTTGCCCACGAAGGGCTCCGGCTCCCGGTAGTCATGCGAATGCAGGTAGCCGTCGCCGAACGCCTGAAGCTCCGGCACGTGCAAAGGCGCGGTCAGGTGGCCGGTTGCCAGCAGCACGGCATCGAATCGCTCGACGGCGCCGCCGGCCAGTTCGACGTCCCAAACCGGGGGCTCGCGGGCCGGATCGAACGCCGGACGGACGGAGACGACGCGGCTGTTGAAGCGGATTCGCGGCGTTACGCCGAAATGACCGGCGTACTGCACCAGATAGCGGTGCATGTCGTAGTGGTCCGGGAATGGCTGGGTGTCGGGGTCGAAATCCAGGTCGCTGAATCGGGTGACACCGCGGGAAGTGTTGATGTGAAGCGTGCGATAGGCCGAGGACCGGCCGCTGTCGTTGTTGTAGCACCACATGCCGCCGATCTGGCTGCCGATCTCGAACACCGTGACGTCGAATCCGGCTTGCAGCAGATATTTGGCGTTGCACAGGCCGCTGGCCCCGGCCCCGACGATGGCGACCCGCCTGGTGCCTCGGCGGTTTGGACCCATCGGTGGGCCATCCAGGCCACGTTGATAGACGGATTGGACGTCGGTCATGGGCGCGGCTCCGGCGGATTTCCTGTTGTTTGTGTTAGCCTTG
>JAKBCJ010000261.1 GCA_021807975.1 Pseudomonadota bacterium
GCCGCTGCGGTTGGCGTTCGATCGCGCGGCGGGGCTGCGATATGAGGGTGGGATGATCTATCCGGCGGATCCGAAGCTTTGGGGTGGGCCGGATTGATGGTGGGGTGTCATGTCCAATGGAAACATCGGTTGTATTAGGGGAAAATTCTTGGGCCACCTTCCTCGGCAGGCGTCGAAGTATCAGGTCCGGTCGAGACCCAGTCTGGAGGTGGACCGCTAGGGAAGGTCCATTCGCGACCTGTTTTCTCTTTCAATTTCTCAAGTTGGGCGTGTAGTCGGCTGACCATCAAGCCATCTAGGAATTTGACGAGAGACTCCCATTCGCGCGCGCCCGCTACGTGGAAGTCCATATTAAAATTTACGCTGATGTCGAACTTCCCACCTTCGAAACCGATCTCTAGACTTCCAGTTATCGAGTCATGACCGACGTTGTGAGCATAGCGTTTATTACGAAGATCAATGAGGTCGTCATGCACGGGGCGAAGCTCGGGGGGTAACGAGCTGCGGGAAACACCACTGCCGATTCCCCCGTTGATGAGACGGGCGTATGTCGTTACGAACGCCAAGGTCAGCATGTCGTTCTCAAGCACCCACTCTGTCGTCGCTTCGAATTTAGTGGAGGCAAGCCGATGCTGGATGTAACGAAGACTAGCCATAGTGGGGAACGCATGGACAAGGCGGTTCAAAATCTTCAGATTGTCATCTGCTGTCTCCAGAACGCCTTTTACCTCGTTTTCGATCCCATAGATGTGTTTCTGCCATTCTTCGGGTAGATATTTGATGACCTCGTCAGGGACGATAACGTATTCCTCCGGCTCTTTTGGTTTTTCCATGTCACTCCCCTGTAGCTCTGCATGTTCGGAGTCCATCCGGGACGATCATATGCTTCCACAATAGTCAGGGCGTTGCACGTTTCATGGCGCTCACTTCGAGCCCGGCGCGTAGATTCTTGAGCGAGATCGCGGTGGACGCGGATCCGATGCCGCCGCACCCGTGACCATGACGCCTGCAGCCAAGCCCCGACCAAGTCCGCAATCTTATCGGCGGTGAGATAGGTCTGTCCGTTCGAAAAGGTGCTGGCGCTGTCGGACAGCCATCACGACCCCATCGTCGTTGCCGCAAGAGATCAATGCAATGGTGCCCCACTTGCGCGGCCGGCAGACCGATCTTCAAGAGCATTTCGTTAAGCGCACGCTAGTAGCGGGCCTGCACATGTGCCCAAACAGCAGCATGACGAAACCCAGGGGCGTCCGAACCCCGTGGCCGCCGCGACCCGGCCGATAAAACCGGGACTTGGGGATTAATACCTCGGAGCAACTCGAATACGTTCGCACAGGTGACAGACGCGATCGGTGCGGATAGAGTTCTTTTTCTAAGAATATGTGGCATCGCCCCTCGGGTCCGGGTCGGTTCGCCAAATGAGGAAATAACCCGCTGTGGGGACTTCGCTTTCAATCACGGTGCACCCGGCTGGGGTCGATGCGGAATACCTGTCCGTATCCGACGCCATGCGCCAAGTCCTCGACATCGTAGACTCCCTGGCACAAACTGAGAATATGGAGCCAGGAAAGCGTTCGATTGTGTGGCGGTTGACTGAGGCCCACACCAACTCGCCACCTTTCACCATCACCGCCGAAGCGTTTCCCATAGAACCCGGAATAATCATCGGCGCCAGAGCGGCACGGGTGTCCGAAGCTTTTTCGGACGGTTTCAGGCAGCTTCTTAGTGGCGTGTGCCCCGACTGGATCGACTCGAACATTGCGGCGCCGCTCAAGCGGTCCTTCAAGCGCAACCTCAACGGGATTGGGCGCACTGATATCGCTTCAATGGACGAAGCGCCTTTCAGCATCACCCCGCCCACTGCCCAGGCGGCTATCCAGGCGCTCGACAAATTCGCGAGTGAGCAAGAAGACAAAGATTCTGGCAGGATCGAGCTAGGGTCGCTGGAAGTCGAGGTCTACGGCATTGTGCGCTGGTACGACAAACCCGCGCTGGCGGTCACGGATCGGCTCACCGGAACAAAGGTAACCTGTGTGCTCGGCGAGGGGTTGCCCGAGCGCCTGGGACCATCGCACAATTGGAATGAGGCATGGGACGGTCGTAGGCTCATGGTAACCGGACGGTTGTTTTTCGGGCAATCGGGCGATCTGAAGCGAATTGACGCCGACGATGCCGAAGAAATGCCGTGGACCAACGTCCCCCTGCCCGACCTCAAAGATATAGACATTCTGCAGGGTCGTTCTGTCAGCGAGCACCTTCACCTGATCCGGGAATTCGACCTTGGCCAAGACGTTTAAAGTTTACTGGGATAGCTGCGCGTGGCTGGGGTTTCTGAATGGCGAGACCGAGAAAAAGCGCGAGCTAGAACTGGTTTATTCCGAGGCGCATAGCAAGGGCGCTTTTGAAATCTGGACCTCGGCCCTCACCTTAGTCGAGGTGAGACGGATACGGGCAGAGCAATATGACCAGAAACCGCTCAGCACCGCCCATCTGAATACCATACGGGATGTCTTCAGACAGAAGTTCGTTAAGACAGTGCCCCTTGACGGTGCCCTGGCGGAACAGGCGCGCGATGTATTCCGGGAAACACCCAATCTCGGGAAATGGCAAGACGCGGTTCATCTCGTTTCTGCGATACGCTGGAATGTCCATACACTGCATACCTACGACAACAAGGACCTGCTGCATTTGGACCAGAGATTTGAATGTAAAGATGGATCCAAGCTCCACATCTGCCTGCCGAATGCGACAACCGAAGGTCCATTGTTTGCGCGAGCGCCCTGACACAGGTCCGTCAGGTTAAGCGACCTCGGTGCGAAATTTTAAGAACAGGGCTAACCAAAAGGAACTCCGATGAGCCAGCGACCCCCGACCGTCAAATACCAACTTATCTGGCGGGAGCTACTCGAACTCGCTGAAAGCGTCAAAGATCAGTCAAGGGGGGATAAGGATCTTGCGCTAAGCGAGTTCGCTCGCGGTCACACAAACTATATAACCATGGGTATCGGAGCGGACGGCCGGGTCAAAATAGGATTTCACAGGAACATGGTTAACTATCTGCGACGTAGCGGCGAGGACGTGGATAGGTTTAAGGCCATTTTTCTGCAATCGGCCAATCGCCAATACGGCAGCGGAACCGAGCTTCAAAATCCGCCTAAAAGACGTTGACTTTAGATATTACAGGATTTCCGAAGGCTGCCAAATGGTAGCGACTCCAATTCGCTGGGACGTTTAACTGACAAAAAGCATCCAGCGACTAATATTCTTGCTCGTAAAGAGGCCGCTGATTATAGGCTGGACCAAGGCTCACTATTTTGCATGCATTCCTCGTTGTGATGGCCACGAATAGACTATGTCTTTGTATTCCGCTTTCAATCCCGCGCTGTTTGGCAGTGCAACGCCTTTGGGTGCCCAAAACGCGCTCGCTTTTCGCTTCAGAGGAAATTTGGCCCCAGCCCCTTTGGACTTTCTCAAGGAAGCCGGTTCCCAGCGTGTGAAGCACCGTCAGGGCGCAGCCAGTGATTTGTTTAGACAGCAGTTTAGCCCTGTCCGCGGCGTTTTCCATTTGCGTGTTTTGCGTGTTTCGCGGTTCCACTGCCTTGCTTGATAGTCGCGTCACCTTTCCACTTCGTTAACGCTGGCAAATCGCAGGTGCGCGGCGGCCCCGTCTGTCGGGTCAACAGAGAAAATGGAACCGCAAAGCACGCAAAACACGCAAATTGCGACAGTGCTTTATTGGCTCAGGGCGAATCGTTTGATCTCCAGGCGAGGACTGCCGAAGTTGAGTAGCATGCATAGTGGCAAGCCTGCGGCTTTCAGGTAATTCAGGCACTGCGCTTGATGAATCTGGTCGATCCCTTTGGCTATTTCAATTCCACGAGGACGATGTGTTCAACGAGAAGATCGACTGCGTATTCCCCGACCGTGATCTCATCATACCGCACGACCACGCGATGTTGTTGTTAGACCGTCAGCCCAGATTTGCGAAGCTCGTGCACCAAGGCGTTTTGATAGACTTTCTCAAAGAAGCCGGTCCCCAGCGTGTGAAACACCGTCTGGGTGCAGCCTATGATTGGCCGGGACAGCCGTCTGGCCATGTCCGGGCCGCTTTCTATTTGCGTGTTTTGCGTGTTTTGCGGTTCCATTACCTTTGCATGATAACCGCAAAACCTTTCCGCTTCGTTAACGCTGGGAAATCAGCCCGGTCTGCCCGTCGTCCCCGAAGCCACTGGGGCGGACCACCCCTCACATCGCCGTCATTCCCCCATCCACAAACAGAAGCGCCCCAGTAACGTACGAGGCATCGTCCGAGGCCAAAAACAGAATCGCGGCGGCAACCTCCTCGGCCCTGCCCGGCCGTTTCATCATGGTGCCTTGGGCCGCCTTAGCGTTGTATTGCTCGACCGTTTCGCCAGCAGCGGCGATGCGGCGCGCGTGGAACGGCGTGTAGATCGGTCCGGGGCCAACAGCGTTCACCCGTATCCCCTCCGCCGAGTGGTCGGCAGCCAGCCCCCGGGTCAGGCCCGCGATCGCGGCCTTGGTGGTGTCGTACTGCAGATTGCCGCCGCCGGCGATGATGGATCGGACGGAAGCTGTGTTGACGATCGCCCCACCTCCGCCACGGCGCATCAGCGGAACCGCCGCCTTGGCGCAGAAGACGTAACTCATCAGATTCACATTCAGGATTTCGTTCCAACTCGCGGCGCTCGCCTCGTCCACCTTCTCATAGGCGCGGATGCCGGCGTTGTTGATCAGTATGTCCAGCCGCCCGAAATGCCGAGCGGCACCGTTGACGAAGTCGAGGCAGGCGGCCTCGGTGCCGACGTCGGCCCGGGTGAACGCGACCTTGGCACCGGCGGCCTCCAACTCGGCGGCAACGCGCTGGCCGCGCTCACCATCCCGGTCGCAGAAGGCCACGCTTGCGCCCTCGGCGACGAAGCGCCGAACCGTTGCCTCGCCGATCCCCGATGCCCCGCCTGTCACCGCCGCGACCTTGCCGTCCAGCCTGCCCATGATCGTTCCCCCTTGGTTGCCTTGCGAAACGCCGGCCCGCGCCAGGCCGTATCCATCCGGCGGGCACCGCGTTGCCCGATGCCAGCGTCCGACCCTTACGGCCTGGATGTCAAACATCGCCCGGTGATCGGCACCACGCTTCCCGGGGTCCGTCATCCTTGGAGCGGCGAACGCCCACCCCCATGTGACCTTCCAGGACGATACGGCGACCGGAAAGCGATAATGGCCAACGGATGGGCCCCGGACGGGGCGGTGCAAGATCAGATCGACGACACCGTCATCGACGGGGTCCTCCGAGCGCGTGCGCGCATGCCAACGGGCGAGAGCGAAACCCATTGCGTGGCATGCGGCGACGAAATCCCGGAGGCTCGGCGCCGTGTTCTCCCCGGCGTTCGGACCTGCATCCAGTGCCAGTCGGCGCGGGACCGTCGCCCGGTGATGATCGGGTTCAACCGCAAGGGCAGCAAGGACAGCCAGCTCAAATAGTGCTCCGGGCCGAACCGATGGGGCCGGGTCGCTTTGCCAGCGGTTTGGGGGCGGCTGCGAGACAGACGCATTGTTTGGCGGAATCCGGCGGCCTCCCGTCGCTGTGGCGGGCGCAGGTCAGTTAGGGCCTGTCGTGAATGGAGCCAACGCAGCGTGGCGACCAAGCGGGCTGCGGCCGCCACCGAAGCTAGCGGCGCGGCGCCAACCGGCGCATGGCTTCATGCGACAGGGTTTGCACCGGCTGCTGCCCGGACCCATCCGGCATCGGGCGCCAGTATCTGGGCGAGAAATCCTCCGGCGCCGGGAGAGGATCGTGCGCCGGGACCGTGGCCGATCAGACCCGGTAAAACTCGAAAGATCGCTCCGCACAATGATCCGAATCTCGTGGGAATCCGACGTTTTTTGTCACCCGGAAGCGACGACAGGCCCTAGCCACGCCGTTGCTTGTTTAACGTTCGCGAGTCGTGGGTGGCCGGAACGAGCCCGGCCATGACACGAATCAAAAGCGGCCATCGACACCCCGCCAAACGCCGGCAACGCCCGCCGGGTCAGGGCGTTCCCGCCGCCAGGACCATATCGATCAGCGCCCCGTCGTCGGGCCGCCGCAACGGGTCTCGCGGTTCCAGCCGATGCCGCAGCACCAGTTTTGCCAGCGCCAGACGATGCGGCAGGCCGGCCAGCCTGGCCTCGCGCGCCAGTCCGGCGGCGGTGACGGCGTGATACAGACCCGAGGCCGCCTGACGGGCCAGATCGTCCTCGCCCGCGGCAACAACCTCCCCCGCATACGCAAAAGCCCGGTCAAACGCCGTATCGAACGGGCGCCGCTCGGTTTCGGACAGCGCCGTCTCCTCCAGCAGCGCGGCCACCCGGGTCCGCAGCGCCGGCAGCGCATCCTCCCGCCGGATCGCGCGCATCACGTCCAGCGCCACGATGTTGGACGTGCCCTCCCAGATGGAGCCCAGATGGGCGTCACGCAGCAGGCGCGGTTCGCTCCATTCCTCGATATAGCCGCAGCCGCCGCGCACCTCCATCCCGTCGCCAGTCACCCGCCGGGCATCCCGGCATGCCCGGAATTTGATCAGCGGAGTCATGATCCTGGCAAGACGCTGGCCTTGCGGGTCGCCTTCATTGGCCTGGCGCAGCGCCTCGCCTGTCAGGAACAGCATGGTGCGCGCCTGCTCTGCCCAGACCTGCATTTTCACCAACTGCCGCCGCATCAGCGGCAGGTCCAGCAGGCGCTGGCCGAACGCGCGGCGGTTGGCGGCGACGTACATCGCCTCGGTGACCGCGCGGCGCATCAGCCCTGCGGCGCGCACGCCATTGGACAGGCGGGAGTTATTGACCATGTCCGCCATCTGCTTGAAGCCGCGGCCGGCCTCTCCGACCAGATAAGCCTCCGCCCCGTCCAGCCGAACCTCACC
>JAKBCJ010000262.1 GCA_021807975.1 Pseudomonadota bacterium
GCTCAATCTTATTCTCGATGCTTCGATCGGTTACGAGATGCTGTCGATCAATTCGAAGGACCATCACGAAGCCGCGATGGCCTTCATCGAAAAGCGCAAGCCCGTCTATCGGGGCCAGTGAGGCGCGGTGATGCCCACTCCACAAGATCGCGCGACCGACTGGAACGCGGTGAGCGACGATGACTTCCGCCAGGCGATAGCGGATTTCATCGCAACCCGGGTACCGCCCGGTCTGCGGCACCTCAACCGCCGGCCCCGCTGGGCGGAGGTTCGCGATTGGTACATGACTTTGTCGCGCAACGGATGGCTGGTGCCGGGCTGGCCGGTCGAATGGGGCGGCAAGGGCCTGTCGCCGTCCAAGATGCTGGTCTATGTCGAGGAGCTTGAGCGCGGCGGCGCACCGCGCGTGATGGACCAGGGGTTGATGAACCTGGGTCCGGTGCTGATTGCCCGGGGTTCCGACGAACAGCGCCGCCGGTTCCTGCCCAAGATCATTTCCGGCGAACACCTCTGGTGCCAGGGCTATTCGGAACCGAATGCCGGTTCCGACCTCGCCAGCCTGCGCACCGAAGCACGCCTGGAAGGCGACGAATTTATCGTCAACGGACAGAAAATCTGGACCAGTGTCGCGTTCGACGCCAACCATATGTTCGCTCTGGTGCGCACGGACAAAACGGTCAAGAAACAGGCCGGCATCAGCTTTCTGTTGATCGACATGCGCCAGCCCGGCGTTACGGTTCGCCCGATCCGCAACATCGCCGGCCACGAGGAATTATGCGAAGTATTCCTCGACAATGTGCGGACGCCGCGAACCAATCTGGTTGGCGCCCTTAACGACGGCTGGCAGATCGCCAAGACCTTGCTGGGTTTTGAACGGATCTGGTCGGGCTCGCCCCGTCAATCGACAATCGCCCTGATACGGCTGGAGCGTCTGGCTCAGGCAACCGGCAAAATGAACGATCCGGTGTTTGCCGCCCGGTTCGATCGGCTCGCCATGGACGTGCTGGACGGCGCCTCGGCTTACGAGCGGTTCGCGCAAATCATGCGAACCGGCGGCAGCTTCGGTTCCGAAGTCTCTGTGCTGAAAATCTGGGCAACCGAAACCTGTCAGCGCGTCACCGAATTGATGGTGGAAGCCGCCGACGACCTTGGGACCCTGACGGGCGAGGTTCCGATCGATGACGAGACGATGGATATTCTTTACCCGTTCCTCGACTGCCGGGCGTTCACGATTTACGGCGGATCTAGCCAGGTCCAGCGCAACATCCTGGCCAAAAGCGTCCTGGCACTGCCGGCATAGGCATCGCGGGAAATATCGAGGGCAATACAATGCGGGCGATCGTTCAGACTGAAACAGCCGAACAACTGACGATGCTGCGCGACAGCGCCGCCAGTTTCGTGCGCGACAACACCGACCTTAAGGCGTTGCGCGCGCGCCGCGGCACACTGCCGGGTTTCGACGCGGGACTAACCCGGCAAATGGGTGCGCTTGGGTGGTTCGGTATTCTTGTGCCGGAGGCATACGGCGGTCTCGGCCTTGGATTTGCCGAATTTTCGGTCGTACTGGAAGAACTCGGTAAAGGGCTGTTGGCGGAACCGCTGGTCGCATCGGCGGTCCTGGCGGGCCGCGTGTTGCTTCATGGGGACAATGAATCACTGAAAGCACGCCTGCTTCCGGGACTCGCCGAGGCGCGCATTCTGCCCTGCGTCGCCTGGCAGGAAGGCAACGGAGGGCTCGACACCGACGCGGCCGCAACGCGCGTCGAGCCCAATGGTTCTGACCTGCGGCTGACCGGCCGCAAGCGTTTCGTGGCCGGTGCGCCGGCCGCCGCCGGATATCTGGTTTCCGCCCGGTCCAGCAACGGATGCGGGCTTTACTGGGTGGACAAGGACGCCCCCGGTGTAACCGAACAGTACGAGTGGCGCGCCGATCAGACGCCAAGCGGTATCGTCACGTTCGATCAAGTAACCGTTGCCGCCGGCAATGTTCTCTGCGCCGCCGCCCCCGGCGGTTTGGCGGCACTGGAACGTGCCATCGAGGAGGCAGCCGTCATGGCGAGCGCCGAGATGCTGGGCGTCATGGAAGCGGCCTTGCAAATGGCGCTGAGTTACATGCGAACGCGCGAGCAGTTCGGCAAGCCGATCGGCAGCTTCCAGGCATTGCAGCACAAAGCGGTTGATCTCTACATACAGCAGGAACTGTCACGGGCAGTCCTGTCGGACGCGGTTCGCGGACTCGATACGGACGGGTCCGCGCCGGCAACAAGCAAACTGGTCAGCCGTTGCAAAAGCCGGTGCAGCGAAGCCGGACTGCGGATCGCTCGGGAGGTTATCCAACTTCACGGCGCCATCGGCTTCACCGACGAATACGACGCGGGTCTCTACCTCAAGCGCGCACTCGTCTTGTCAGGATGGTTCGGGAACAGCACCGCCCATCAACACCGTTTCGGAGCATTGACGCGTCAGGCGGCATGATGTCCCCGATCACGACGGCAATTCGCGCACATTGAGGCTGAAAACCGAATTACCGCCGCGGTAACGGTCGCGAGACCATAAAGCCGTTACCTATTCAGCATCGAAACCCGCGTCGGCGATGGCGGCGACCAGCAGGTTGTGATCGACGGACGCCGCGACGGCGACCAGCCCGCTTTCCCGGTCGATGTCCACCGGCACGCCCGGGGCGACGCTGTGCACCGCCTTGGTGACTGCCTGGACGCAGTGACCACAGGTCATTCCAGCGACTTTGATTTGCACCATTTCACAAGCTCCTTTGCCACATCTTACCGCGGCGAGCATGCGGGTTCCCATTGTGGGAAGGTCAAGCGGAAAAATACCGGCACGAGATAACAAGGCTCCTTGACCTTACCACAATGGGAATCTCCATCTTCGGCTTCACCCATGATTTTGCATGGCGATGTGAAGGAATTCACGACGATGTACATCCAATCGGACAGACAATTCAGCAGCGAACTCGTCCTCGGGATCACCGGCATGACCTGCGCGTCCTGCGTCAACCGGGTTGAGAAGGCCATGCGCGCGGTGCCCGGCGTGAAGGATGTCGCGGTCAATCTCGCAACCGAACAGGCGCATGCAATCCTTGCCGGGGCAGCGGAAAGCGATCTGATCCGAGCGGTGGAAAATGCCGGATACGCGGCGTCGGCCATTCACCAGGCGGACCAGGGCGGGATGCCAGCGCATACGGACGCCAATACGGCACGCCAACGGACAGACCGGCATGTGTACCATGTCATCGCTGCCGCCGCCCTGACGACCCCCCTGATCGTGCCGATGCTGCTCGGTCTGGCCGGGATTCACGCGCTGCTACCCGGTTGGGTGGCGCTTGTCCTGGCAACACCGGTGCAGTTCTGGCTTGGCTGGCGGTTCTATCGCGCCGGTTGGAAAGCCGTCCGCGCCGGCAGCGGCAATATGGACCTGCTGGTCGCCCTCGGCACGTCGGCGGCCTATGGGCTTAGTCTGTATTTGCTGGCGGCGTCCTGGTTTAGCGGCACGCCGGCACCGCACCTTTACTTCGAGACGTCCGCCGTTGTGATCGCGTTGGTCCTGCTGGGCAAATGGCTGGAATCCCGCGCCAGACGCCAGACCGGCGAGGCCATTCGCGCGCTGACGGCACTGCGCCCCGAACAGGCCCGCCTGCGCACCGAGGATGGGCAGGAACGGACTGTCCCAACCGCCCAAATCCGCGTCGGCGATGTCGTGGCGGTGCGCCCGGGCGAGCGCATTCCGGTGGACGGATTCATCCGTGAAGGGGCCAGCGCGGTCGATGAATCCCTGCTGACGGGGGAGAGTCTGCCGGTGTCGAAAATGCCCGGCGACACGGTGACCGGCGGCGCCGTCAATGGTGACGGCCTGCTGATCATCGCGACGACGGCCGTGGGCTCGGAAACCACACTGGCGCGGATCGTGCGTCTGATCGAAAGCGCGCAGGCCGCGAAAGCACCGATCCAGCGCCTGGTGGACCGGGTGGCGGCGATCTTCGTGCCGATCGTGCTTGCCGTCGCCGCCCTCACCTTGACCGGATGGTGGTTGGCAACCGGCAATGCCGAGGCCGCCATCCTGAACGCCGTCGCCGTCCTGGTCATCGCCTGCCCTTGCTCGCTGGGTCTTGCAACGCCGACGGCGGTGATGGTCGGTACCGGTGCCGCCGCCCGCCACGGTATCCTGATCAAGGACGCCGGGGCGCTGGAGACAGCCCATCGCGTCAGCGTCGTCGCCTTCGATAAAACCGGTACGCTGACCAAGGGCAAGCCCGGGGTTGTCGCCCTGCAACCCGCGGCGGAAACAGATCAGGCAACGCTGCTGCGCCTGGCCGCCGCCGTGCAGTCCGGCAGCGAACATCCACTGGCCCGCGCCGTCATGCTTCGCGCCACACAGGACGGCATCGCCGTGCCCCCGGCGGACACGATCCGCGCGCTGCCCGGGCGCGGCGTCGAAGCCCGGGTGCAAGGCCGTGCACTGCGCCTCGGCAGCCGGCGCCTGCTCCTTGAACTCAATGCCCGGGCGGGCGATCTGGACGCGGATGCAGCGGCGCTGGAAGCGGACGGGCGCACCGTGTCCTGGCTGCTCGACGCCGCCTCCGAACCGGTTCGCGTGCTCGGGCTGATCGCGTTCGGCGATGCGATCAAACCAGGTGCCGCGGGCGCGGTCGCCGCGCTTCGGGCGGCCGGCATACAGACGGCGATGCTGACCGGCGACAACGCCGGCAGCGCCCGGGTCGCCGGAGCCGCGATCGGGCTCGATGAGGTCGTCGCCGAGGTGCTGCCGGCGGACAAGGCGGCGGCGATTATCCGGTTGAAGCAGGGTGGCCGCGTCGTCGCCATGGTCGGCGACGGGGTGAACGACGCCCCCGCCCTGGCGGCGGCCGATGTCGGCATCGCCATGTCAACCGGCACGGACGTTGCGATGCACGCGGCTGGCATCACCCTGATGCGGGGCGACCCGGCCCTGGTCGCTGCCGCGATTGACATTTCCCGCCGGACTTACGCAAAAATCCGCCAGGGCCTGTTCTGGGCCTTTGCCTACAACACGATCGGTATTCCCCTGGCTGCGCTGGGCTACCTGAGTCCGATGATCGCCGGCGGCGCGATGGCGTTTTCCAGTGTCAGCGTGGTGATGAACGCCTTGCTGCTCCGCCGCTGGCGCCCCGCGGCAACGCCGCCTGAGGGGGCTGAACAGGGAACTGGGCCATGAACATCGGTGAGGCATCGCGCGCATCGGGGGTCTCCGCCAAGATGCTCCGATACTATGAGAGCATCGGCCTGATTCCCCGAGCCGCACGCGGCGAGAGCAACTACCGCCACTATACGCCCGGCGACGTCCATACCCTGCGCTTCGTGCGGCGCGCCCGGGATCTGGGCTTTTCCATGAGCGAAATCGCCCGGCTGCTGGATCTGTGGCGGGATCGTTCGCGTGCCAGTGCCGACGTAAAGCGGGTGGCGCTGGGGCATATCGGAATCCTGACGGAGAAGATTGCCGAACTTCAGCAAATGGTCGCGACCCTGGAACACCTGGCGCGCAACTGCCGCGGCGACATGCGCCCCGACTGCCCGATCATGGACGATCTGTCGGGCAAGGCCGACCCGCCATCCCGCGCCGCCGGACGGCCTCTAGGAGACGCGGCGAAGTAACCGCTTCGATTGGCGCCCGTTCGGTGGAACCCGTCATGGCGGGCGCTGACCCGTTATCCTTGTCCGCCGTTCATTGGGGAACGCCCGGCCTGACACCATGCCGCCATGACCGCCACAAGCCAGCGGCGCCGGAGGCAACCTGCCGCCCGGCGCCGGCCGGATCAGGCGTTGGCGCGCGCGTCAACCAGCGCGCCAACGGCATCGGCGGTGGCGGCCGACAACGTCCACCCCAGATGGCCGTGCCCGGTGTTGTAGAACACCCTTGGGTTCCGGCCGCGCGCGACGCGGGGCAGCATGTCCGGCATCATCGGCCGCAACCCGGCCCAGGGGACAGCCTGACGCGTGCTCATACCGGGGAAATGCAACCGGCACCACGCCACCAGCGGCGCGATCCGGTCCGCCCGGATGTCGCGGTTGTAGCCGTTGAACTCCGCCGTCCCCGCCACGCGGAAGCGTGTCGGACCCAGGCGGCTGGTGACGATTTTGGTCTTGTCGTCCAGCAGGCTCGTCCATGGCGCGGCCTGCTGATCGGCCGCGTCCGGCAGGCTGACGGTGATGGAGTAGCCCTTCACCGGATAGACGTTGACGCGATCCCCAAAGCCCTGGCTGAGGTGCCGCGACATGACGCCGCCGCAGACCACAACCTTGTCGAAGCTGTCCGTCGTGTCCGGATTGGGCGTGCCCTCCGGCACGGGGTCGGTCGAACGGCTGACGATGGCGATTTTGTCGGTGCCGGCGGCGGCGGACACCACCTCGGTGGCGTAGCGGATGGTCACGCCATGCCGTTCGCAGGCGCGCGCCAGGCCGTTGGTGAATTTGTGGATGTCCCCGGTGAAATCCGACGGCGTGTAGAAGCCGCCGTAATAAGAGCCGCGCAGCGTCGGCTCGATCGCGCGGATGTCCGACGGCGTGACGGCGCGACGCTCCAGCCCGCCCTTGGTGAGCAGTTCGCTCACCCGTTCGGCGGCCTTGAACTCCTGCTTGGTCTCGTAGAAATGCAGGATGCCGCGGTCCTCGCAGTCGAAATCGATGCCTTCATCCTCCGCCATGCGCCGGAGGTGCTGGCGGGCTTCGATCGCCAGGCGGGCGGTGGTGACGGTGTTTTCCTCGTAACGCGGGATGGCGGCGAGGAACGCGCCCATCCAGGACAGCTTGTGCCAGGACGGTTTCGGGTTAACCAGCAGCGGCGCCCCGGGGGACAGCATCCACTTGATCCCCTTCAGAACCGT
>JAKBCJ010000263.1 GCA_021807975.1 Pseudomonadota bacterium
CTCTTTTAACCCCGCCGGCCGCGGGAACCCATCATGACACACGGCCGATACATATCGCTGTTTCAATACCTTATCCAGATATCGCCCCCGGATTGAGAGCCAACGCCGATCGCCGATTGCGATTTCCAAGGCGATCGGAATCAACGATACTAGCGGCATATGCGCTTATGGCGGCGTTGGTTCTCCGGCGGTGCCATGGTCTTCCAGCAAACGCCCACCACGGCGGTGGAGCACCGCTACAGTCGTCTGTCGGCTTATTGGTATCACCATCAAGGGGATCGCATCGACGATGTCAGGTTGCGCTGCTTTGTTCCCCAATCTGGTGATCGTACCGGCCGTCCCCGCTGTTATCGCTTGCGGAACCAGCCGATGACGGCGGTGCGCGGGCGGCACACAAAACCGGCGCCGGCTCCTCGTCAGACTGCCGGGGCGATCGAGGATTACGCCATCATCGGCGACTGCTATACTGCGGCACTGATCGGTCGGGACGGGTCGCTGGACTGGCTGTGCTGGCCGCGTTTCGACAGCCCCGCCTGTTTCGCCGCGCTGCTGGGATCGCCGGACAACGGACGTTGGAAGATCGCACCGAACGGGACTCCGGTTCGGGTGACGCGGCGGTACTGGCCAGATACGCTTATCCTGGAAACTCTGTTCGAAACCGAAACCGGGTCGGCCGCGCTGATCGATTTCATGGCGGTGGGAAAGAGTTCCATCGTACGGATCGTCGAGGGGCGCACCGGATCGGTGGAAGTATCGTTCGAACTGGCGCTGCGGTTCGAGTACGGCTCCGCCGTGCCGTGGGTGACAAGGCTGAACCATGGCAGCGGCATCCTGGCGGTGGCCGGACCGGATCAGGTAGTGCTGAAAAGCGACGTCGCCCTGCATGGACGCGGCATGACCACGGTGGCGGCGTTTACCGCCGCGGCTGGCCAGCGGACCCGGTTCGTGCTGACCCATGCGGCATCGCACCTGCCGGTGCCGGTGCCGCCGGACGCGGATGCGGCGCTGGTGGAAGCCGAAGCCGTATGGTCCGGCTGGTCGGCGCGCGGCTCGTATCGCGGAATGTACCGCACTGAGGTGCAGCGGTCTTTGCTGACCCTGAAAGCACTGAGCTACCAACCGACCGGGGGGATTGTCGCGGCGCCCACAACGTCGCTGCCAGAGCAGGCGGGTGGCAACCGCAACTGGGATTACCGCTATTGCTGGCTCCGGGATGCCACGTTCACGCTGATTGCATTGATGCACGCGGGGTACCGGGAAGAAGCGCAGGCCTGGGGCACATGGCTGCGGCGCAGCGTGGGGGGAACGCCAGACCAGTTGCAGACCCTGTATGGAATTGCGGGGGAACGGTGGGTCCAGGAATGGGAAGTGCCGTGGCTGGCCGGCTACCAGGGCGCCAGCCCGGTGCGGGTGGGCAACGCCGCCAGCGGCCAGTTGCAACTGGATGTGTTCGGCGAACTGATCGACGCGCTGTATCAAGAGTCCGCCTTGGGGCTGGTACGCCCCGGCGCCAGTTGGGATCTGCAACGCGCCCTGGTCGGCCATCTGGAGAAAGTCTGGCAACTTCCCGACGAAAGTATCTGGGAGGTACGTGGCGGCGCCCGGCATTTTACCTTCTCCAAAGTGATGGTCTGGGTGGCGTTAGACCGCGCGGTGAGGGGGGCGGAGGAGTTTGGTTTGCCAGCGCCGCTGGAGCGGTGGAAGGCGCTGCGGACCCGGGTGCATGAAACGGTGTGCCGCGAGGGCTTCAGCAAAAAGCGCGGCAGTTTCGTGCAGTCTTTCGGCGGCGATACGCTGGATGCCAGCCTGCTGCTGCTGCCGCTGGTCGGATTTCTCCCGCCGGAAGACCCTCGGATCGTCGGCACGGTGGAGGCGATCGGGAGCGACCTGATCGTCGATGGGCTGGTTCGGCGCTACCGTACGGACGAGACCGCCGACGGGCTTTCGGGCGACGAGGGCGTGTTCCTGGCCTGCAGCTTCTGGTACGTCGATAATCTCGTGCTGCAAAATCGCGGCCGGGAGGCTCGGGACATGTTCGAACGCCTGCTGACGCTGGCGAACGATGTGGGATTATTGGCCGAGGAGTACGATCCGGCCGGGCAGCGTCAGTTGGGCAATTTCCCGCAGGCTTTCTCCCATTTGGCGCTGATCAATACTGCGCTGAACCTGGACACCTATGCCGGACCGGCGGAACAAAGACGCGGCGAGGCGGACTAGCGGCTGAGAATCCGTCGAATTTTAGCCACTCGTTTGCCGCCCGGCGGGCCGCTTCGGCCGACCGCGGGATGCGTCTGCCCTGATTTGCCCACTAGCCTTCCCGATATCCGGGACCACATAGGCCCGGGGCTTTCCGTCCCGCCCGGAGTGTGGCACACCGGGAACATCAGCGGAACACACAAGGGCATCACCGATCCATGGCCGGCAACATCCTCGTGCGCGGCGCACGGGAACATAATCTGAAGAATATCGATGTCGTGATTCCGCGCGACACGCTAACCGTGATCACCGGACTGTCCGGGTCGGGGAAATCCTCGCTGGCGTTCGATACGATCTACGCCGAGGGCCAGCGCCGGTACGTCGAATCCCTGTCCGCCTATGCTCGGCAATTCCTGGAACTGATGGGAAAACCCGATGTTGACAGCATCGAGGGGCTGTCGCCGGCGATTTCGATCGAACAGAAAACAACCTCGAAAAACCCCCGTTCCACCGTCGGTACGGTAACGGAAATCGCCGACTACATGCGCCTGCTGTGGGCCAGGGTCGGCGTGCCGTATTCCCCCGCGACCGGCTTGCCGATCGAAGCGCAGACCGTATCCCAAATGGTGGACCGCGTGATGGCGATGCCAGAGGGCACCCGCCTGCTGCTGCTGGCGCCGGTGGTGCGTGACCGCAAGGGCGAATACCGCAAGGAACTGGCCGAACTGCAACGGCGCGGTTTCACCCGGGTCAAAGTGGACGGCACGCTGTATGAGATCGCAGAGGTCCCGGCCCTGAACCGCAAGACCAAGCATGAGATCGAGGCGGTGGTGGACCGCCTGGTAGTGCGCGAAGGCATCGCATCCCGACTGGCGGATAGTTTCGAAACCGCGTTGAGTATGTCGGACGGCGTGGTGTACGCCGAAAACGCCGACGGCGGGGAACAGACTGTATTCTCCTCCAAATTCGCCTGCCCGGTCAGCGGATTTTCGATCGAGGAAATCGAACCCCGGCTGTTCAGCTTCAATTCGCCGCATGGGGCTTGCCCGGCCTGCGACGGGTTGGGTGTCGAAAGCTTTTTCGATCCCGAACTGGTGGTGCCTGATGATCGCGCCGGTCTGGCGGACGGGGCGATCGTGCCGTGGACCGGCGCGCAATCGCCGTATTACGACCAGACGCTGCAAAGCCTCGCCCGGCACTTCAAACAAACGACGAAGACGCCCTGGAGCGACCTGCCGCAGGACGTGCGTCAGGCGATTCTGTTCGGCACCGATGAACCGATCGCGTTCACCTACAAGGATGGCGTACGGAGCTACACTGTCACCAAGCCGTTCGAAGGCGTGCTGAAGAACCTGCAACGGCGCTGGCAGGAAACCGACAGCGTCTGGGTGCGCGAGGAAATGGCTCGGTATCAAGCCGAGAAACCCTGCGCGGTCTGCAACGGCGCAAGGTTGAAGCCCGAGGCCCTATCAGTCCGGGTGGCAGGCAAAAACATCGCAGAGGCCTCGGAGTTTTCGATCCGCAACGCGCTGGGATGGTTTGCCGAGGTACTGCCTCAACTGACGCCGCAGCGGCAGGAAATCGCAGGGCGGATATTGCGGGAGATCGTGGATCGGCTGCGGTTTCTGGTCGATGTCGGGCTGGACTATCTGACGCTGGCGCGCGGATCGGCGACGCTGTCAGGTGGCGAATCGCAGCGCATCCGGCTGGCGAGTCAGATCGGCTCCGGATTGACCGGTGTGCTGTATGTGTTGGATGAGCCGTCGATCGGGCTGCATCAGCGCGATAATGAACGCCTGCTGGGAACCCTTCGGCGCTTGCGGGATCTTGGAAATACCGTTCTTGTTGTGGAACATGATGAAGATGCGATCAGGGCAGCCGACCATTTGATCGATATGGGTCCGGCGGCTGGGGTGAATGGCGGCCATGTCATTGCCGAGGGCACTCCGCTGGAGGTCGCGGCGAATCCGAAGTCCCTGACCGGGGACTATCTGTCGGGACGAAGGATGATCCCGGTGCCGCCGATTCGCCGGCCGATGCAGAAGGATCGGGTGCTGCGGGTGGTTGGCGCGCGCGGCAACAATCTGAAGAATTTGTCAGCGGAATTCCCGCTGGGGACGTTTACCTGCGTCACCGGCGTGTCGGGCGGTGGCAAGTCCACGCTGGTGATCGATACGCTGTATAAGGCGGCGGCGCGTCGTTTGATGGGTGCGGGCACGGTGCCGACAGCGCATGACCGGATCGAGGGTCTGGACCAGATCGACAAGATCATCGACATTGATCAGTCGCCGATCGGCCGGACTCCGCGGTCGAATCCCGCGACCTACACTGATCTTTTCGCCCCGATCCGCGACTGGTTCGCGGAACTGCCGGAAGCGCGGGCGCGCGGCTACAAGCCGGGTCGTTTCAGTTTCAACGTCAAGGGCGGGCGGTGCGAGGCGTGCCAGGGCGACGGGCTGCTGAAAATCGAAATGCACTTCCTGCCGGATGTGTATGTGACGTGCGATACCTGCAAGGGAAAACGGTACAACAGAGAAACACTGGAGATCAAGTTCCGCGACAAGTCGATCGCCGAAGTATTGGCGATGACGGTGGACGAAGCGGTGCCCTATTTCAGCGCGCAGCCGCGGATTCATGACCGGCTGAAGATTCTGCAGCAGGTTGGCCTGGGCTATGTCGCGCTGGGTCAGCAGGCCACCACGCTGTCGGGCGGCGAGGCGCAACGCATCAAGCTGTCGAAGGAGCTCGCCCGCCGAGCGACGGGGCGCACGCTGTATATTTTGGATGAACCGACGACGGGGCTGCATTTCGAGGATGTGCGCAAACTGCTGGAAGTGCTGCACACGCTGGTCGATCAGGGCAACACGGTGGTGGTTATCGAGCATAATCTGGAGGTCATCAAGACCGCGGACTGGATTCTGGACCTGGGTCCGGAAGGCGGCGACGGCGGTGGCCGGATCGTCGCGCAGGGCACGCCGGAGGATATCGTTGCCAGCGCCGAAAGCCACACCGGGCGGTTCCTGGCGCCGCTGCTGCCCGCGGCGGAGGCCCCGAAGAAGGTGCGGAAACGGGCCTGAAAGGGCGCGGACGGCGGCGCGATACCGGGGTTAATACCCCGGCAACTCGTTCACGCACTGCACCCGCCAGCCATCGGGGGTGCGTTGCAGGCGCGTCAGCGACAGGTTCTGGATCGACATGTGCAGCGCGTTATCCGGTCCGATCTTCAGCGCATGGGCGATGGCGCCGCGAATGGCCCCGCCATGGCTGACGATCACCACATTCCGGCCCGCGCGGGTTTCGGCCAACCGTTCCATAGTGGCCCCGACGCGGGTGACAACCTCGGCCATGCTTTCGCCGTTCGGCGGCTTCTCGTTACCGGCCAGCGGCCAGAAGGCGTGGGCCGGATAGGCCAGCTTCGGCGGCAGTTCGTGGTGCGGCAGGCCCTGCCAATCGCCCAGGGATTGTTCGATCAGGCCGGGCTCGACCTCTGGTTCGCGGCGCGGATAGCCTTGGGCGAAAATGCTCTCCGCCGTGCGGCGGGTGCGCGAGAGCGGCGTGACCAGCCAATCCGCCTGTTTGGGCAACCGAGCGGCGAGGGCGCGGTACATGGGGGCTTGTTCGAGCAGGGTTGTTTCGCACAGCGGCACGTCCATCACGCCGTACAACACCGCGCGGGCGTTCTCCGCCACCAGGGCGTGGCGGATCAGCCAGAAGGAAGTCTCCATCATTCACCAATGCTTATCAGGGCGCCGCTATCGCGGGCCGCGTGGAACTGCCGCGTAAACAGCAACGTGGCACCCGCCAGCCATAGCATGTTCAGTGCGAAAGCGGCAGCCAGATGATCCCACCGGATCGTGCCTTGCAGCAGCACCGCACGCATACCCTCGAACACATGCGTCGTCGGCAGGGCGTAGGCGAGCGGGCGGATGAAGGATGGCAGGATGGAAACCGGATAGAAAACGGCGGAGAATGGCGCCAGGCCGAACAGAAACGCCCAGGCCAGGGGTTCGGCACCTGCCCCGTGGCGCAGCACCAGCGAAACGACGCCCAGCGCCACAGCCCAGCCCATGATCATCAGGTTGACGAAGAACAGGATCAGCACCGGCCCGACCGCGAACAGGTTGAATGCATAGAACGCCCAAGCCAGCAGCATCGCGGGCAGCACGCCCAGCATCATGCGGATGACCGACATGCCGATCAGCGCGAGAACCAGTTCGAACGGCCGCAGCGGGCTGACGAAGATATGGCCCAGGTTGCGCGACCACATTTCCTCCAGGAAAGAGATCGACATGCCCATCTGGCTGCGCAGCGTCACCTCCCACAGCAGCACGCCGCCCAGCAGCGTGGCGCCAGCCATAACCGCCGGATTGCCCATGCGGGCTTGCAGGAAGCTGGAGGTAAAACCCCAGATGCACATGTTTAGCACCGGCCAGTAGGCAAGCTCCAGCAGGCGCGGCCAGGACCGGCGATACAGCGCCAGGTGACGGTACATCAGGCCCCAGATACGGCGGAACATCGCTGTCATGGGTATATCCCCCAGCCGGTGCGGGTCATGCCGGCATCGCCTGCCGGCGATCGCGGGCGATATCCAGGAATACGTCCTCCAGGTCCTTGCGGCCGTAACGCAGCAGCAGATCGTCCGGGCTGCCCTGGTCCACGACCTGC
>JAKBCJ010000264.1 GCA_021807975.1 Pseudomonadota bacterium
ATCTGTCCAGGGGCGCCTCCGACGACGGCATGGTGGCCATCCCGTTATCGCGGCCGCAGGCTCTGCCCCCGCAACACCGTCAAAGTCCGCAGGACGCGGCCGTCCAGAACCACCGAGACTGGCTGAAGGACCTCAACCGACGCAAACCAGGTTTTTGCTTCGGCTACCGAGCGTGGAGCCGGATCGACCGCCAGCACGATCGCATCCAGGCCGACAAACCTCCGAACTGGGTAAGCGAAGCCGAACTGACGCGAATCGGCATTCAGACACAGCATCGTCGTGTTTGGCCCCAGCGCATATCCGATCTTACCCGCATCCCGCCAGTTCAGCGCCGCGACCACCGCGCCCGGCGGCAGCAACCCCCGCGCCCGCAAGTCGTCCCGCACCGAGGTCCAGTCCAGTCCCTCCGCGGTTGGGTCGGTTCGCATCGCCGCGGCCAGACGCCCCCCCAGCCAGTCGAACTGAATCTGTGTCGCCACGACCGCCACCGCTACCAGCACCAGCGCCGCGGACCCCGCCACCAGCCGCCGCACCCAAACCCGGTCGAGGCTCGCAGCGATCCGCTCGCCCAGCAGCGGGAACAGCATCAGGTAGCCGGGGGCAGCCCAGTGATACAGAATCCGCTGGCTGGACCATGCTGAGATCAGCGCGAACACGGCGATGGGCGGCAACGCCAGACAGCACAGCAGGCGATGCCGCCACACGGCACCGCGCCGGAATCCCTGAGCCAGCAGAACCATCATCGGCAACCAGATCCAGGGCAGCACGAACAGCGCCTCGCCCCCCAGTGTCTGTAACGGCATCCACGGCCGGAACCGGAACCCAAGTGCCCGGTCGCCCTGGAAGGCGAACGACGCCCATCCGTGCGCCGCATTCCAGACCGGTACCGGCGAGAACACCAGAACCGCCAAAATCGCTGCCAGATACGGGTGCGGCCGCCACAACCAGCGCCGATGCGCCGGATCGGTCGCCAAAAACAGAAATGCACCTGCGATGGTCAGCGCGGCCGAGTATTTGGAAAACAACGCCAGTCCCGAACAAACTCCCGCCGCTGCCCACCAGCCCGCCGCCCGCCGCCCGCTGGCCGGCAAAGCGTGCAGCAGGCAGAGCACCCCCCCCAGCAATGCCGTATCCAACGGCCCATCCGGCAGCACCCAGTCCGCCGCGGTAACCCCGAATACCGGCGACACATTCAGCGCGACAGCCGCCCAATAGCCCGCCCGCTTGCCGGCAATGACGCAGCCGATCCGCCAGACCAGGAATTGCGACAGCGCGAACAGCAGGATGAACGGCAGCCGTACCGCGATGGGCGCCTCGGTCCCCAGCAGATACGCGGCTCCCCGGGACAGCCACCAACTTGCCGGCGGATGATCGAAATAGCCGAGACTCAGCACCCGCCCGGCTGTCACCATATAACTCTCATCGACCCCAAGTCCGGTTGTCGTGGCGAACGCCAGCCGGATCAGTGTCGTGATGGCGATCAGCCGAAGGATTGGAGACAATTTCATGGAGTGCGGCTGCTTCTGTTGTCTGCAGACATTCACGGCTTCCGAGGTCATCGACTGGATCGACGACGGAGATACGCCACTATGCCCCTTCTGCGGCATCGCCGCCGTATTGCCGGGGGTGACCGACTTGGTGAAACTGTTCAGGTTGCGAGAACAACGCTTCGGCCCGGACAGCGGCGTGACGCCAGCGGGCAGAGAGGGTTAGGGTCTGCCCCTATACCCTCCCGATGCGCTCTGCCGCGATAGTGTGACGGACCCGCAAAGGCAACGATTCACCGTCCCGCCGTCCCGCTGCGAACGAGCGGGGCGGACAAGCGATCAGGCGGCGATAACCCGCTGCGTCTGAATCCCGAGGCCCTCGATCCCCAGCCGCATCACGTCGCCAACCTTCAGAAACACCGGCGTCGGCTTCATGCCTACACCGACTCCGGGAGGTGTGCCGGTGGCGATCACATCGCCAGGATGCAGGGTGATGAAATGGCTGACGTAGCTGACCAGCTTCCGCACCCCGAAAATCATCGTCTGGGTGGACCCATCCTGGAACCGCTTGCCGTTCACTTCCGTCCACAACGGCAGGTCCTGCGGGTCGCTGACCTCATCCTTCGTCACCATCCACGGGCCGGTCGGGCCGAATGTGTCGCAGCCCTTGCCCTTATCCCAGGTGCCGCCGCGCTCCATCTGATATTCGCGCTCGCTGACGTCGTTGCAGACGCAGTAGCCGGCGACATAGTCCATGGACTCGTTTTCGGGGACATAGCGAGCGGTCTTGCCGATCACCACGCCCAGTTCCACTTCCCAGTCCATTTTTACCGAACCGCGCGGCAGCTTCACATCGTCGTTTGGGCCGCTGAACGCGCTCAGCGACTTCATGAACACGATCGGTTCCTTCGGGATCGGATTGCCGGTTTCCGCCGCATGGTCGGCGTAGTTCAGCCCGATGCAGACATAGTTCATCGGCCGAGCCACGCACGGGCCGATGCGTGGGTTGCCTTCCACCTTCGGCAGCTTCGTCGGGTCCACGCCGGCCAGCATCGCCAGCGATGTGTCAGACAGCGCGAACCCGTCGATATCGCGCACCAGCGCGCTCAGATCGCGGATCGACCCATCGTTGGCGAACATACCGGGCTTTTCGGCCCCGGCCGGACCGTAGCGTAACAGCTTCATAACAGGCTCTCCCCAAGCGAATTAAAGCGTCAGGCCACCATCTATAACGATGGATTGGCCCGTAATGAACTGGGCGTCGTCGCCGGCCAGATACACCGCCAGCGCGGCGATTTCTTGCGGAGTCCCTAACCGCCCCATCGGTTGCCGGGCGACGAAGGCGGCCCGCGCGGCATCGATCGACCCGGCGGCGGAGGCGTTGGCGGCGATCCGTTCGCCCAGACTGGGCGTTTCCACGGTGCCGGGGCACAGGCAGTTGCAGCGGATGCCCCGGGTCACATAGTCGGTGGCGACCGAACGGGTCATGCCGATGACGGCGGCCTTGGATGCACTATAAATGAAGCGGTTCGGCACACCTTTCACGCTGGACGCGACCGAGGCCATGTTGACGATCGATCCGCTGCCCCTCTGCAACATGCCGGGCAGGAATGCCCGCATGGTGCGGAACATCGAGCGTGCGTTGAGATCGAATGCCAGCGACCAGTCGTCCTCGGTTGCGTCCATTAGCGTGCCCTGATGTACGATACCGGCGCAATTGAACAGGATATCGACGGGTCCCCCATCCCGCGCGGCTGCTTCGACCGCCGCGGCGTCCAGCACGTTCAGCGCCAGCGTGCTGATCGAGTCCGACTCCAGTCCGGTCAGTTTTGCCGGATCGACATCCGTGGCGATAACCCGCGCACCCGCGGCCGCGAACGCCAGCACGGTTGCTCGGCCGATGCCTTGCCCCGAGGCGGTAACAAACGCTGTCTTTCCGGCCAATGATGCCATCGGATACTTCCTCCGCCGCATCTCTTGACGCGGAAGATGTCCGTTTAGGCTATTTCGTCGCCAAGGTCACCCGACCCAACAGCATACGCGATAAAGACCGAACCGTGCCGCCGGGGTGGCGGGGATCGAGCGGATCGCTGCTGAAAATCGAATATCCGGTAGCCCGCCGTGTGACGGTCTGTCGCCTGGCTTCGGGTTCGTCGTGCGTGCAGGCCGGCTGCAATCGATCAGCGCCTGGCATGTCCGCTCGCTGCGCCAGCCAACCCAAACAAATGGAGGTTATCAAGGGTCTCGTCCGATCCGGTCAGCGCCCGCCGTCCCACAGTTCTCGATCACGCACTCTCTGCCGATCCATCATAACCCGCTCCGACAATATCGAGCGCTACCCGGCGTCGGTCCGCTACGAATAGGCCGATCGGCATGGGCAGACCGGCCAGTGGCGCTTGCGTGATGCAGCGAGGCTGGACGGCATGGGTCATTTGTCCCTGGCGCCTTCTGGCGAATGCGTAGCGCCGATCAGCGGGCAACGCTGTAAGAGCCGTTCGCTAACTCGTCGTAACCAACCGATCCTCACGTTAGTGGGCGAAGCCACACGCGACCGGGACGCGGTCACGTCAGTCAGGTGCCAACCCGGCGGTATCTCCGCACTTCCGTAACATCGCTCCGGTATGCTACCCGGCCTTTGCTATGAAATCCTTAATGCGAACCCCCCGGGTCCAGGCCATGCTAGCCGTTCTTTTGGGGCTGTACCTAGCATTCACGCTCCGCACCACGCGCTGGGTTTTAGATGGACAGGATCATTTTGCCCCGCACGGGGCGGGCGCCCCGGCGATATTTGCCTTTTGGCATGAATTTCTGCCGCTTATGCCAGCGCTTTCCATCGTCGCGCGGCAGCTGCCATTTTATCGTCCAACGCCCATTCATACCCTGGTGAGCCAACACCGCGATGGCCGCTTTATCGGCACGGTCGTCAGCCGCTTCGGGATACAGCCAATCTTCGGCTCCTCGACGCGTGGGGGCGCCAGTGGCATGCGGGCCTTGCTGACAGTTCTGCGTCAGGGCCATCTTGTAGGCATAACGCCAGACGGACCCAAGGGACCGCGCCATCGGGCAGCGCCAGGCACGGCACAGCTCGCCGCGCTGTCGGGCGTTCCGGTTGTGCCCCTCGCGGCCCGCACACGCTTTAGCATTCAGCTTAACTCCTGGGACCGCATGCGGGTGCCGTTGCCATTCGGGCGCGGAGTGATTGTTTGCGGCCCGCCGATCTCCGTACCGCGTCATGAGTGGGGGGGCAGTCTGACGTCAATCGCAGAGGCGTTGACGGGGGCGGGTGAGCGGGCGGATCGGCTATCCCGCACGTGACCGGCCGTATTCTGGCAGCCTCTTGGGCAACGGCGGCAACACTGCTGAACCCTGCCCTAAGGCTCAATCTCCGTCTTCGTGCGGCCAAAGGCAAGGAAGTCACCGAACGTCTGCCAGAGCGCTTCGGGATAGATCCAACAACCCGTCCGGATGGGCCGCTGGTGTGGATGCACGCCGCCAGTGTCGGTGAGACGATGTCGGTGCTTCCCGTCCTGACCGCTCTGCGTCGGCGCACGAATGTGCTTTTGACTACCGGCACCGTCACGTCGCAGGCGCTTCTGGATCAGCGGCTGCCGGGCGACGACAGCGTCCTGCATAGATTCGCCCCGCTGGACGTGCCCCGCTGGGTCAATCGCTTCCTTGACCATTGGCGACCGGACGCCGCCTGCTTCATCGAAAGCGAACTCTGGCCCAATCAAATTGCTGCCTGTCGTGTTCGGGGTATCAAATTGATGCTGATGAATGCCCGCATGTCGGAATCCAGCTTTCGGCAGTGGCAGCGTGTCCCGCGGTTCGCCAGACGGGTGGTCGGCGCCTTCTCCATCATACAGGCGCGCGGCGAAATGGATGCCGAACGACTTCGTGTCTTGGGTGGCCGTCGGGTTGACAGCGTCGGCGATCTGAAATTCGGCGCCCCTCCGCTACCGGTGGATTTTGACGAATTGGAACGCCTGCAAGGCCTTTTGGCAGACCGCCCCGTGTGGATCGCTGCGAGTACACATCCCGGGGAAGAAGATCGGATCGTTACCGTTCATCGCATGGTCTCCCAACCGCATCCCGACCTGTTGACGATCATTGCTCCGCGTCATCCGGAGAGGGGGCCGGCCTTATCATCCGCGATCGGTGCCCCTCGGCGGGGTGCCGGAGAGGACCCCCCGGCCAAGGGTGGCATATGGATCGCCGACACGATGGGCGAACTTGGATTGCTGTATCGCCTGGCCCAGATCGCATTCGTGGGTCGGAGCCTGATTCCGCCCGGCGGGGGCCAAAACCCGCTCGAACCAGCGAGGCTGGGGTGTGCTGTCTCCGTCGGGCCATTCACGGCGAATTTCGAGGACCACATCGCGTTGCTTCGGGCTGCCGACGGCCTCGCAATCGTTGCCGGCGAAGCCGAATTGGCGCGGTTCGTATGTGCCATGATCGAGAACCCGAAGCGCAGGGCAGGAATTGCCGACCGGGCCAAGGCAACTATATTGCGTCAGATGGATTTGCCGGAACGCAGCGCGGAGGCTTTGCTGTCCTTACTGCCGGGGCCTTGACGATGCCTCGGGCACCGGCCTTTTGGTTTGAAGATGGTCCGATTTCCAGGGCGCTGTCGCCACTGTCTGCAATCGGCGCGGCCATCACCGCGCGGCGGGTGGCGCGCCCCGGCTGGGTTGCCCCTGTGCCGGTCATCTGCTGCGGCAATGCGACCGTAGGCGGGGCGGGCAAAACAACATTGGTTCTCGATCTTGCCCGGCGGCTGGCCGGGGCCGGGGTTCACATTCTGCTTCGGGGGTATGGCGGTTCCTCCCGGGGCGTACATCGGGTCGCGCGCGACGATCTTGCGTCGCTTGTGGGCGACGAGGCCTTGCTGTTGGCCGCCGTGGCACCAACCTGGACGGGCGCGGATCGCGCTGCCAGCGCCAGGGCGGCAGTCGGTGCGGGTGCCGGACTGCTGCTGATGGACGACGGATTGCAAAATCCAACCCTGGCAAAGACTGCCTCGATATTGACGATTGACGGACGGACTGGATTTGGCAATGGCAGGGTATTGCCAGCTGGACCGCTGCGCGAGCCCATCGGCGCCGCCGCCCGCCGCTGTCGCGCAGCCGTGCTGATCGGGCGGGATGAAGCTGAAGCCGCCGCCCGGCTTCCGCCCGGTCTTGATGTTCTGCGGGCGGACCTGGTCCAAGATGCGTCCATCGCAGCGCTGCGTGGGCAATCCGTGGTCGCCTTCGCTGGAATAGCGCTGCCAGGAAAGTTTTTCGCCCCGCTCAGGGAAGCGGGTGCGGCCCTGGTGGCAGCGCACCCATTCCCTGAC
>JAKBCJ010000265.1 GCA_021807975.1 Pseudomonadota bacterium
CCGCCGGTCTCGCTCGGCCGCACATCGCTCGCGCCGCGGGCAGCCGGGTCCTGAAATTCATCCCCCAAGGCGATCTGGCGGTACTCGACCCAGTCTGGACCACCGCTTATGTCACCCGCAATCACGGCATGATGGTGTTCGACACGCTGTACGGCACCGACGCCGCATTCCAGCCCACCCCGCAGATGGTGGCGGGGGACCAGACCAGCGCGGATGGCAAGGAATGGACCCTGACCCTGCGCGATGGGCTGAAGTTCCACGACGGCACCCCGGTCCTGGCCCGCGACTGCGTCGCCTCCATCCAGCGCTGGGGCAAACGCGACGCCTTCGGTCAGGCCCTGCTGGCGGTGACCGACGAACTTTCCGCGCCCGACGATAAAACGATCCGCTTCCGCCTGAAGCAGCCGTTCCCCCTGTTGCCGACAGCGCTGGGCAAGGTGGGTTCCAACATCTGCCCGATCATGCCGGAGCGGCTGGCCAAAACCGATCCGTTCACCAGGGTGACGGAAATGGTCGGCAGCGGCCCGTTCCGCTTCAAGGCCGACGAACGCGTGTCGGGCGCCAAGGTGGTGTATGAGCGCTTCGACGGCTACATTCCGCGCGCGGACGGCAAGCCGGAATGGACATCCGGTCCGAAGGTCGTAAATTTCGACAGGGTCGAATGGAACGTGATCCCGGACGCGGCTACAGCGATGGCCGCACTGCAAAACAACGAGGCTGACTGGTGGGAGCAGCCAACCTTCGACCTGCTGCCGCTGTTGCGCAAGTCCGGTAACGTGACTGTGGAACTGCTCGATCCGACCGGTTTCCCGTCGATGTTGCGCTTCAACCAGTTGTTTCCGCCGTTCGACAATCCCGCGATCCGCCGAGCCCTGCTGGGGGCGGTGGATCAGGCTGACTATATGACGGCGGTGGCCGGCACCGATCCCTCCGGCTGGAAGGACAAGGTGGGCTTCTTCCCGCCCGGGTCGCCGATGGCTTCCAATGTCGGGATGCAGGCCCTGGAGGGGCCGCGAGACCTCGCCAAGGTCAAGCGGGACCTGATCGCGGCCGGCTATAAAGGTGAGAAGATCGTAGTCATGATCGCCTCCGACTTCCCGGTGCTGAACGCGATGGGGCAGGTCGGGGCCGATATGTTGCAGCAGGTCGGCATGAACGTCGATGTGCAGGTCACGGACTGGGGCTCTGTCGTGCAGCGGCGGGCCAGCCGCAAACCGCCCGCCGAGGGCGGTTGGAACGTCTTTTTCACCAGTTTCACCGGGATCGACCAGTACACGCCCGCCAGCCATTTGGGCCTGCGCGGAAATGGCGCGAGCGCCTGGTTCGGTTGGCCCACCGAACCGAAGCTGGAGGAACTGCGAAACGCCTGGTTCGCCGCACCCGATCAGGCCGCCCAGAAAGCCGCATGCGCCGCCATCCAGGCCGAGGCATTCGAAAATCCGCCCTATCTGCCGTTGGGCGAATACTTTCAGCCTACCGCTCACGCCAAGTCCATCACCGGGTTGCGTAAAGGCTTGCCGCTGTTCTGGAACGTGACGAAATCAACCTAGGGCGCCGGCCCCATTGGCGTTGAAACGGCGGGGCGAACAGTTTGTGAACCCCGCGTGTCATCACCGCGCCGCGCACGGCCACGACGCATATCAAAAGCCAGTGTGACGCCGCGCAATTTTAACGCTCATGGGGCCTGCGCCCGCCAGCCGGCTGCTATTCCTTCCGGTCAGCCTCGAACAACGAAATCAGTTCCTCGGCGGCTTGCTGCGTGCTTTGGATCAACTGCTTTTCATCGCGGTAGATGCCGTGCGCGTCGCGCAAATTCTGTTCGTCGTGTGCTTCGAACAAGGCCACGGACCGTTCGGCATCGGTTCGTGAAACACCCAAAGCCGCGAGCGATAGCCGTGCCATTTTCAGGCTGGAATGGAAGGTGTCGCGCACCAAACCATCGACATTCCGGTCCATCAGCAGATGGGCGTGGCGGCGATTCCGGGCACGGGCGATGATCTTCAGATGAGGAAAATGCAACCTCGACACTTCGACGATACGAATGACCGCCTCCATGTCGTCCAGCACGGCGATCAGCAGTTTCGCCTTTTCCGCCCCGGCGGCGCGCAACAAATCCGGCCGGGTTGGATCGCCGAAATACACCGCTGTGCCGAAGCGGCGCACCACGTCCACCTGCCCCGGATCGCGCTCCAGCGCCGTGAACGCGATGCCGTGCATGCGCAGCACACGGCCGACGATCTGCCCGACGCGACCGAACCCGCAAATGATGACCGGCACATCGTTCGGCGCAATCGTGTCGTACTCCGGCTCGGTTTCCCCGCGCAGGCGTGGAATGACAAACCGTTCCGACAATGCGAACAGCACCGGCGTCGCCGCCATCGAAACCGCCGCGACCAGAGTGGCCATGGCGGCACGGTCCGCCGTCAACGCACCCGCCGCGACAGCCGCACCGAACAGCACGAAACTGAATTCGCTGGCTTGTGGCAGCGCCAGACTGAAGCGGATCGACTCCGTGATGCCCTGGCGGGAGATCATCGCCAGCACAAAGCAGATCGCCGCCTTCGCCATCAGCAGCGCCGCCGTTGCCGCGAGAACCCCGGCCGGATGCATGCGCGCCAATCCGATATCGGCGGACATGCCGACCGAGATAAAGAAGAAGCCCAGCAAAAGCCCCTCGAACGGGGCGATATCCGCCTGCAATTCGTGACGATACTCCGATTGCGACAGCAAAACGCCTGCCATGAACGCGCCCAGGGACATCGAAAGCCCCGCGAGACTGGCGATATACGCCGTGACGGCAACGATCAGCAGCGCGACGGTGGTAAACAGTTCCGGCGTCCGCGTGCCGCCTATGGCGCGGATCAACGGTGGAATAGCAAAGCGCCCGCCGCCCAGAATGACAGCGACCGCGACAGCGGCGCGGACGACGTCATGCCAGGGCACCCGATCCGGCAGCGTATGCTGCGCCAGCAGCGGCACCAGCGCCACCAACGGGATGAATGCCAGGTCCTGGAACAGCAGCACCGCGAACCCGTCGCGCCCGGCCGGGCTTTTCAGCAGGTCCGCCTCGGCCAGCATCGGCAGCACGATCGCGGTGGACGACATGGCCAGCCCGGCGCCCAGCACCAGCGCGCCCGGCCATGCCACGCCGCCGAAATGCGCCAGTCCGGCCAGGGCGGCGGCACTCAACGCCACCTGCGCCGAACCCAGCCCGAAGACCGATTGCCGCATCACCCAAAGACGCTTCGGCCGTAACTCCAGCCCGATCAGAAACAGCAACATCACCACGCCGAACGAGGCAATATCGGCGATCTGGCCAACGTCGCTGACCAGCCCAAGGCCAGCCGGCCCGATCGCCACGCCCGCAAGCAGATACCCCAGCACGCTGCCCAAACCGAACCGCCGTGTCAGCGGCACCGCGATCGTCGCCGCGCCCAGCAAAGCGACAAGCGTCGGCAGCATCAGTAGCCGCGCACGATATCGAACCGGTTGGGCAACGGCCGGTCGTCCCGCCACGCTCGAAGGTTATCCAGGAAGATATCCAGGCTTTGCGAATTATAAGTCGCCGGATCATCGGCGGAGGTATGCGGGCTGACGATCAGGTTGGGCGTGGTCCAAAGCCGGTGACCGGGCGGAATCGGCTCCGGCGTGAAGACATCCAGCACAGCGCCCGACAGATGCCCGTTGTCCAGCAGGTCGCACAGCGCGGCCTGATCCAGCAGTTCGCCGCGGCCAATATTCACAAGACCGGCACCGGACGGCAGCAGTTCCAGGCGGTTTCGGTTCATTAGCCCGCGAGTCGCGGCCGTCAGTGGGCAGGCCAGCAGCAGGAATTCGGTTTCCGGCAGAACCTCGTCCAGTGCCTGCGTCCCTATCACCCGAATGCAGGCCGGATGCGATGCGGGCGTGGCGCGCACACCGGTGACCCGCATGCCGAAATGGGCCGCGTGCGTGGCGGCTGCCCCGCCCAGCGTACCCAGCCCGACGATCGTAATGGCGCGTCCGGCCAGCACCGACCCCCACAGTTTCCGCCATACCCCCTGTCGCTGATGGGTCACCATGGCCGGGATGCGGGACGCCAGCATCAGGATCGACATCAGGGCGAACTCGCCGGATTTCGCCGCATGCGTGCCCCGGTTGTTCATAAGGACCACGCCGGGCGGCAGCCAGTCGAACGGGGCCAGACGGTCCAGGCCGGCATTCGTCAGGAAGACCATCTTCAACTTCGGCGCCAGGCAGGGAAACAGCGATTTGATGACGCTGGCATCCGTCACCAGCGCCTCCGCATCGGTCATTCCGGTGATGAAATCGGCCGGGGTGACGCCCAAACTGACGTCGTGCCCCATCCCGATATCGGGCGCCCGGGCGGCCGCGGCGTCCCACATCGCCAGCGAGAAATCGAACAACGGATCTTGGTCGGGGTTCTGCAGATGGATGCGCATGGGCCGAACCGTGCCATACCGGCCGCGCGGCGCACAATGGCACGCCAGACCGCCTTGTTCCGTGCCACGCCTTCGGTCATAAGCAGCGGTCTTTCGATCAGGGGTTTACATGCCGAGTTTTCCGGGTTGCTCATTGGGGTCGCCGGCCCGCCTGTTTGCCGCCGCCCTGCTGCTGGGCACGATTTCGGTCGGGGCCGCCATGGCCCAAACCGAAACAGCCGATCCGGTGCTAGCCACGGTAAATGGGGAGGCTATCCATTTAAGCGATCTAAAGGCGATCGCCGAAACGCTGCCCGCCCGGGCGCGCAGCATGCCGCAGCAGCAGCTTTATCCGATGCTGCTGAACCAGTTGATCGACGCCCGGGCCTTGCTGATCAAGGCGCGAAAGGATGGATTGGATAAAGACCCGGCGGTCAAGCACACGATGCAGATGGCCGAAGACCGCGCCCTGGAATCCGCGCTGCTGAGCAAGCTGGTGACGCCGCAGGTGTCGGAAGAAGCGATCAAGGCCCGCTACAACCAGGAATACGCAGGCAAAGCCGGCGAACCGGAGGTTCATGCCCGCCATATCCTGGTGCCCGACGAAGCCACCGCCAAGAAGATCATTGCCGACCTGAAGAAGGGCGGCGATTTCGCGGCGCTGTCGAAGCAATACAGCAAGGACCCCGGCGCGGCTCAGCAGGGCGGCGATCTGGGCTTCTTCAAGAAGTCCGACATGGTGCCGGAATTCGCCGACGCCGCCTTCGCGCTGAAGGACAACGAAGTCACCCCGGCGCCGGTGAAAACCCAGTTCGGCTGGCACGTTATCCAGACGCTGGAGCATCGCACCTCCGCCCCGCCGCCGCTGGATCAGGTCCATGACGAACTGCGCCAGACAATGGCTCAGGAAGCGGTGCAGAAGGTCGTGGCCGCCGCCCGCAAGGACGTCACGGTGGAACGCTTCAACCCGGATGGGTCACCCGTGAAGGCGACCGACACGGCAGAACCGCCGCCGCCCGCGAAGTAGCCGACGAAAAACAAGAAAAGGAAGGAAACGATGGATACCGCCGTGT
This sequence comes from Pseudomonadota bacterium, assembly GCA_021807975.1. GTDB lineage: Bacteria > Pseudomonadota > Alphaproteobacteria > Acetobacterales > Acetobacteraceae > Rhodopila. Next base: position 5,495 of record JAKBCJ010000265.1, read on the forward strand.
CTCCGCTTGCTGTTCCGCTGCCTGCACTGCCGCCGCTGGCGGGGGTTCGTTTGTCCGCCGCCGCGGCCGGTATTCGCTATCGGGGCCGCACCGATGTGGTGATGATGGAGGTCCCGCCGAACAGCTCGGTTGCCGGCGTATTCACCTCTAACAAGTGTCCGGGTGCGCCGATCGACTGGTGCCGCACTGCCTTGAAGGGCGGCAAGGCCCGGCTGGTGGTGGTGAATGCCGGTAATGCCAATGTGTTCACCGGCAAGGCCGGCCGCGACGCCTGTGCCGAGACCGCCGCCGCCGCCGCGAAGATCGCCGGATGTCAGGCAAAGCAGGTGTTCGTCGCGTCCACCGGCGTGATCGGCGAAGTGCTGCCTTACGAAAAGATCGTCGCCGCGCTACCCGGCCTGCACGAGGCGTTGTCGGAGGATAACTGGGAAGCCGCCGCGCGCGGGATCATGACCACGGATACGTTCCCCAAAGCGGCGACGCAAACCGCCCGGATCGGCGATGCGACCGTGCGAATCACCGGCATTGCCAAGGGCAGCGGCATGATCGCCCCGGATATGGCGACGATGCTGTGCTTCATCTTCACCGATGCGAAAATCCCGGCCGAAATCCTGCAATCGATGCTGAAGAAGGGCGTCGATGCCACGTTCAATTGCACGACGGTGGATTCCGATACCTCGACCTCCGACACCGTGCTGTTGATCGCCACCGGGCAGACGAAGCATCCGCGCATTCCCGCCGTCGACGGCAAATCCGGGGCCAGCAAGATGCTGGCCGACTTCGCCCGGGCACTGAACGACGTTCTATTGGATCTGGCGTTGCAGGTCACCGGTGATGGCGAGGGCGCGCAGAAGCGGGTCCGGATCGATGTCACCGGCGCCAAGACCGCCAAATCAGCCAAGCGAATCGCGATGGCGGTGGCGAACTCCCCACTGGTGAAAACCGCGATCGCCGGGGAGGACGCGAACTGGGGCCGGATCGTCATGGCCGTGGGTAAATCGGGCGAACCGGCCGATCGCGACAAGCTGTCGATCGGTGTCGGCGGGGTGTGGATGGCCAGGGACGGTACTGTCGTTCCCGGTTACGACGAAGCGCCGGTTGTGGCGCACATGAAAGGCAAAGAGGTCGAAATCGCCATCGATATCGGCCTTGGCCGCGGATCGGCCACCGCCTGGACCTGCGACCTGACGCACGGCTATATCGACATCAACGGATCGTACCGCAGCTAGGCAATCTACCCCCGGGCGACGGTGCCGTGTGCG
>JAKBCJ010000266.1 GCA_021807975.1 Pseudomonadota bacterium
CGTGCCGACATGGCCGACCGACTGGTACGGCAAGGGATTGCCGGCCGGGTTGGCGGCCGTGGTGGACGAGGAGTTTCAGCGCATCGGCGCGGTGGGCGTGGCCAAAGCGGGCATCAGGCGGCTGGCAGCGGCGACTCTGCTGGCCCATGGCACTCCGGCGCAGAAGCAGCAGTTCCTGCGGCGCAGCCTGTCGGGCGAGGATACGTGGTGCCAGTTGTTCAGCGAACCCGGCAGCGGGTCGGATCTGGCCGGCGCGACGACCAAGGCGGAGCGCAAGGGCAACCGCTGGGTGGTCAACGGGCAGAAGGTCTGGACCACCAGCGCGCATCACGCGGATTGGGGCTTGTTGCTGGCACGCACCGACGTGGATGTGCCGAAGCATCAGGGCCTTTCGTATTTTATCATCAATATGCACCAACCAGGTGTCGATGTGCATCCGTTGCGGCAGATGAACGGCCATGCGTCGTTCAATCAGGTGTTCCTGACCGATGCCGAGGTGCTGCCGGAACACCTGGTGCTGGACGTCGGTCGCGGCTGGGCGGTGGCGACCACGACCTTGATGCACGAACGGCGCGAGGCTGACGGCGTCCGCGTTTGGGGTCAGGCCTCCGTCGGCGTCGGGCGGATTTACGATGAGGAACGCGCCGAGAGTGCCACGGTGATGGAGCCATACAAATGGTATCCACAGCGTGCCGGGCGCGTCGATCTGGTGATCGAGCGGGCGAAGGCGGCCGGGGTCAATGGCGATCCGGTGGTGCGGCAGGAAATCGCGAAACTGCTGACCCTGTCGAAGTCGGCGGAATGGACCGCCCGGCGTGCCAGGGCGGCCCAGATGCAGGGACGACCGCAGGGGCCGGAAGGGTCGCTGGGTAAGCTGGCATCCAGTCATGTCGCCCGGGCCGCCGCTCGGGTTCACACCCTGATCAGCGGCGCGGATGCGATGCTGAGCGGGGAGGACGGGCCAATGAACGGGCTGATCGCGGAGATTCTGGTCAGCGTCCCCGCCGGGTCGATCGCCGGCGGGACAGACGAGATCCAGCGGAACATTATCTCCGAACGCGTGCTGGGGATGCCGAAGGAGCCGAGGACGGATAATGACCGGCCGTTCCGCGATGTGCCGAAGAATTTGGTGATGTGAGGGGGCATCGCCAGGTATAGGTAACGCCATGGCAGCAGCCGACGACATGATTGCAAGCCTGCGGGCCGCCCTGCCCGGTTTGCGCCAGCAATGGCCGATCCGTTCGCTTGCGCTGTTCGGCTCGCGCGTCCGCGACGACGCGACGCCGAACAGCGACCTCGATGTGCTGGTGGAGTTTTCCGAACCGATCCCGCTTTCGTCGTTCCTTGGGTTGGAGGAAAGACTCGGTGCGATCACCGGATTTCGGGTCGATCTCATTTCGGCGGCCGCGTTGAAACCATATATCGGCGAGCGGGTGCGGGCTGAGGCGATTGCCCTGTGACGGCGGAACGCGATTATCGGGACTTCCTGAACGACACGGTTTTGGCCTGCCGGTCGATCATCCGTTTCGTGGACGGAATGGGCCTCGATGACTATCTGGCCGACGAGAAGACACGATACGCGGTGATGCGGGGTTACGAGATTTTGGGCGAAGCGGTGAGACACTTGCCTGATAGATTGAAGTCGGAGAATTCCGCAATTCCTTGGGCAACCATGGCGGCGGTGCGGAACCGCATCGTGCATGGTTATTTCGGAATCGACGATTCCATTTTATTCACGACCATCGAGCAAGACCTGAAATCATTGCTGCCTCGCATTGAGGCGTTGGTGCGCGCCCATGGAGTCGTGCTGTAGGCGAAGCTGAGAACGGAGGAAACAATGGGCCCGAAACTGGTCGATCACCTGCTCTACGAACCCGAACCGTCCGGCATCGCCTGGATCAAATTCAACCGGCCGGAGCGTCTGAACGCACTCGTTGGCATGGCGGAGGAAAACGGCACCGTCGCCAAGGTTGGGGAATACATGCGGGCGGCGGACGACGACCCCACCATCCGCGTTATCGTCCTGACCGGGGTCGGCCGAGCGTTCTGCGCGGGGGCCAATCTGGGTGCCAGCAAAGCAGACGCCGGAGAAAACTTTCCCGGCAACCGCGGCCCGCATGAAGGGATGGAGGGCACACGCCAGCATTTCTTCCACGGCTTCACGCAGCTTCATCTCGACATCGCCAAAATCCGTAAGCCCACCATCGCGATGATCAACGGCCCGGCGGTCGGGTCTGGCATGGATATGGCGCTGCACTGCGACATTCGGATCGGGTGCGAGCACACTCGTTTCATCGGATATCATAACGCGGGGCAGATCATCGAAAACGGCGGATCGTATTACCTGCCAAAGTTGGTCGGGCTGGGGCGGGCGCTGGAATTCGCCTACACTGGCGAGCTGAACGCCGAACGCGCCTATCAATGGGGCATGCTCAACAATCTGGTGCCATCCGAAAACCTTGAGGCCGTGACACGCGAACTTTGCGAACGTATCATCGCCCGGCCGCCGCTGGTTCAGTGGATCAGCAAGCGCATTATGCGCACGTCGCTGGACACGACCATGGAGGCAACGATGGTGCTGACCTCCAATGCCAGTCCGATTTTGCAACATTCAGACGATGCCAAGGAAGCGCGCAAGGCGTTCGTGGAAAAGCGCCGGCCAGCATTCAAGGGCGGCTGATGATCTGGCGGCGATCTGCTCCGCCAGATAGGCGGCATCCTCGCCGACACCGGACATGAACGATGACTTGGTTTTGTGCAGAAACGGCAGACCCAGGAAGTAAACGCCCGGGACATCGGTGACTCCGCGCCGATGGACGGGAGCGCCCGCCGGGGTGAAGATATCGAGATCCACCCAGCCGAAATCGTAGCGGTATCCGGTCGCCCAGATCACCGTTTCGATCCCGGCGACGCGCAAGTCCACCGAAAGCGTCGGTTCGGCAACCGGCGCTGATTCCAAAACCGCAATAGACTCCCGCGGCAACGCCAGCCCGGCGCGTGCGACGTGGGCATCCGCAGCGGCGATGAAGCCGGCAAAGCTGTCATCGCCGGCCGCCAGGGTCTGCTCCAGGTCCGGTGCGAACGAAACGATACCATCCCGGGCATCCTGAAACCGCCCAAGAAGAACCATGCCGTGAGCAGCATAGCGGCGAAGGTCGATCGTTTGGCCGCCATACGCGCCACTGATCAGCAACGGCGGCTTGCGGGCCGCCTCCTCATCGGCAATCGCGTCGTCCATGCCGAGTTCGGTGATCCACCAGATGATGTCCCGGTCGCGATAGCGGCGCGGCACCCGGCGATGGGGGCCAACGGATAGAAACACGGTTCGGCCGGCGCGCATCAGTTCCTCGGCGATCTGGCATCCCGACGCCCCCGCCCCGACCACCAGCACACCACCGGTCGGCGCTTGCCCGGGGTTGCGGTAGTCGCTCGCGGACATTTGGACCACTCGCTCCAGCCCCGCCGCCGCCGGCGGAATCGCCGGACGTTGGTACGGGCCGGTCGCGATCACCACATTCCGGGCTTGGATGGCCGAACCGCCGGTCTCCAGGCTGAACCCGTCCGGCGCGCGGCGCAGGGCCCGGACCTCTACCCCGGTTCGAACTGGCGCTTGGATGAAGGCGGCATAGGCCTCAATGAATCGCACCACATCGTCGCGCGGCGCATAGCTGTCCGGGTCGTTACCGGCATAGGGGAAATCCGGCAGCCGCATCGACCAATTTGGAAATTGAAACCGCAACGAATCCCACCGCTCGGTGCGCCACCTCTCGGCGATTCGATGCCGTTCCAGCACGATGTGCGGCCGCTTCAGACGGGTCAGACAGTGGCTGATTGTCAGGCCAGCCTGACCGCCGCCGATGATGACGGTTTCGATCCGTTCGGTGAGCATCTCGGTTGGGTTACGCGGCGACCGCGGCGTGGACCAGCGGCAGCAGGTGGCGGCCGTAATCGGTGGCGTCCTCCAGCGGGTCGAAGCCGCGAATCAGGAACGTGGTGACGCCCAGCGCGTGGTACTCTAGCAGCGATTCCGCCACCTGCTCCGGCGTGCCGACCAGGGACGTGGTGTTCGATCCGGCCCCGACAGCGGCGGCGACCTCGGTCCAGAGGCGCGTGTCGCGGACCTTGCCCCCGGCGGCGGCCTCCATCAGGCGCTTGGAACCGACGCTCTCGGGCTTGGGGTTGACCCGGCCAACACTGTCGCCGCGCAGATCGCGGATGCGTTCGATGATCCGGTCGGCGCGATGCCAGGCGGCCTCCTCGGTCGCGGCCAGGACGGGACGCATCGACAGGCTGAACCGCAGTGTTTCCGGCCGGCGCCCGGCGCGAACGCAGGCGGCACGGACACGGGCGATGGTTTCGCGCGCCTGATCCAGCGTCTCGCCCCAGAAGGCGTAGATATCGGCATGCTTGGCGGCGAACTCGATGGCGATGTCGGACGATCCGCCGAAATAGATCGGGATATGCGGCTTTTGCAGCGGCTTCACCCGAGCGAATGCATTTTCCACTTGGTAATAGGGGCCTTGATGAGTGAATGGCGCTTCGGCGGTCCATGTCTGGCGTAGCAGACCCACGTATTCGTCGGTTCGGCGGTAGCGTTCCTCATGGCTCAGGAAATCGCCGTCCCGGCGCTGCTCTACGCTGTCGCCGCCCGAGATGATGTGGATGCCGCCGCGTCCGCCGGAAAACACATCGAACGTGGCGAACAGCCGGGCGGCGTAGGTGGGCGCGATGAACCCCGGCCGATGGGCGATCATGAAACCCAGCGTCTTGGTGTGCTGGGCGGCATGGGTGGCGACCAAAACGGCATCGGCGTCGGACGAATTATGCGCGATCAGGACCCGGTCGAAGCCCGCATCCTCATGCGCCCGGGCGAAGCGGGCGATGTAATCGGGATCGATCACCGGGCCTTGGGCGGGGTGGATTTCCGACTTCGCTTCTGATGCGATCATGCCGATGAATTCGATGGTCATGGGACCCTCCTGCCGGATGGTTTATCGTGCCTGGGTGACACGGTCCATCCGGCGGCCGAAAGCGATCAGGCGTGGATCATGGGGCATCCGCCTTCGTTGATCGGGCGGAATGCACGTTCCATCGGGATAGTGTCTTTCAGTTGCACCAGATCCCAAGTTTCCTTCGATTGGGCCGGCGATTTCGCCTCGAACAGATACATGGCATGGATCACCCTGCCATCCTCGCGAATGATGCTTTTGCCGTAGATCACGTCCTCAACGGGGATTTTGCGCATTTGCGCCAACGTGGCACGCCCGCTGACCTTGGCTTGCGCGGGACCCATCGCCGCGACGGCTTTCAGATAATGGGTGACCGCCGAATACTGCCCGGCCTGCGCCGAATTCGGCATCGCGCCGACCTTGGATTGCGCCTGGAAGCGCCGCCCGAACCCGCGGGTGCCGTCGTTCAGATCCCAGTAATACGGTTCGGCGAGTCGCACGCCCTGGGCGGATTTGAGACCGATGCTCAGGATGTCATTCAGCAGCAGCCCGACGCCGACGACGCTTTGGCCACCCTGCATAATGCCGAATTCGGCGGCCTGCTTCACGCAATTCACCGCATCGACACCGCCATTGGCCAGCCCGATAACCTTGGCCCCGCTGGCCTTCGCCGATAGCAGGAACGAGGAAAAATCGGTCGTGCCCGGGAACGGATAGCGCGCCGATCCGGCTACTTTGCCGCCAGCCGCATTCACGAACGAAGCCGCGTCATGCTCCAACTGCTGACCGTAGGCATAGTCGGCAGTGATGAAGAACCAGGTGTTACCGCCCTGTCTCACCGCGCTGTCCACGATCGCATGCGGGATGCCCCAGGTATCGTAGGCCCAATGCAGGTGGTTCGGCCCGCAGCGCGCACCCGTCAGAATGGAGGAGGCCGCACCGGTGAAGATCGCCAGTTTGTCCTTGGCCTTCGCCATCTCCCCAACCGCGATCGCGGCGGAGGACATCGGCAGGTCGGTCAACAGATCCACACCCTGGTTGTCAAACCAGTCCCCGGCGATCGACAGCGCCACATCGGGCTTCAGCAGCATATCGGCCGACACCAGTTCCACCTTGATCTCCGGATGGGTCTTGGCAAAATCATCGATCGCGAGTTGCGCGCCCAGCACGCTGCCCGGGCCGGTAATGGCGGCATAAGTGCCGGTCATGTCAGTTAATACGCCGATGCGGATCGGTTGGCCTCGCGCCGCCCTGGATCGGCGCGGCACGCCAGTGACGGCGACGGTGGCAAGGCTTCCACCGATTGCTGCGCGGCGGCTGATAATCTGATTCATGTTTCCCTCCCGCGGCACGTAGCGTTGTTGCATTCGGAGTGTGCCGCTTTGAGCAAAGTCTGTCCGGTATCGGCGCAACTGGCAAATGTCCTCTGTTAGCATGTGGCTAGTTGTAGAAGCTACGAAGGTTGTTCATCCGGGGCATTGGGGTGAAGCTGTGGTTACCACACACGCAACCTCATACCCTGGAGCCCCGAATAAACGTCCACAAGAATGCGCGCATGACGCCGCAAGGTCGGGTCTTACTGGTGCATCGTGTCCGCACCGACGGGTCTTACCGGTGCATCGTGTCCGCACCGACGGGTGGCGGGTGGGAGATGCGGCCACCGCCGCCGGCCTTTCCCTTCGACAGGCGTTTCGTTGGCTGGCACGGTATCGGGCGGGCGGCGAACCTGCCCTTCAGGACAGGAGTTCGGCGCCCGCCCGATGCCGTCGCACCGACGCTGATACCACC
>JAKBCJ010000267.1 GCA_021807975.1 Pseudomonadota bacterium
ACAGGCCCGCGCCGGCGGCGGCAAGGATCAGCGCGGCAATTCCGAGCGCGACGAGCCGGCGTGAAAGGCGGGGCAAGGTGGGCTAACCTCCGTCCGGCTGCGGGTGGGGGTAACGGAATTTTGTGCGGGCGTTGTGCGGGGGGTGTCACCGCAAGATTGAAATGACACCCCCGGGCGCAAGGTTGAAATGGCACCCTGTCTGCTGGCCGGTCTTTGCCGCGAAACGGCATGGCTGCCGCTGCTGCCGGTCGCGGATGAGGCGGTTATTCGCGGCCGGGGAGAGTTTGACCGTCGCGAGGCATTGGGCGTTCAGCCGGATGACCAGTTTTATGTCGTCGTCATGGACACGGATAAGGCGCATCATGTGTTCGGCCTGCGCCCGGGTGAGGACGCATTCGGCGGCTGACTCAGCCTGGTTGGCGTTGACCGGGGCCGGGGCGGCGATCCTGGCTATGGCGGCGCGGTTCCTGGTTTCGGTTGCTTCCGGGGTGTCCTGGATCGATGGGGGAAGCAGCGCGATCATGGTTGGGTCAGGTGGCGCCAAGCCCTGGCGTCGAGGTCTATGGGTGGGGTTGGCTGGGTTTCCATTCTGGTTCATTAGCGGAATATAGGAAAATGGTCAAGATCATTGGTAAGCGCGCAACCAATGATCTGTCTGACAGCAGGTTCGCCCTGTCCACGAGGTTATCCATTTGCGTGTTTTGTGTGCTTTGCGGTTCCATTGCCTTGCTTGATAGTCGCCCAACCTTTCCGCTGCGTTAACGCTGGCCAATCGCTCTTGCGCGGCGGTGCCGTGTCTGTCCGCCCGATAAGGAAAATGGAACCGCAAAGCACGCAAAATACGCAAATGGCGACAATGCTTTATCGGCTCGGGACGAATCGTTTGATCTCCAGGCGAGGGTTGCCCGAAATTGAGTAGCAAAGCGGCAACAGCTCGCTGCATTGCCAGCCCGGGTCAGCGATGGCCTTCCCGTTTCATGCCGCCCGGCGGATCAGGAAGCCGCGGCCACCGTCGGGGCTGTGAACCAGGCCACCGACGCGGACCAGGGCGGCCAGCACCGCCTCGATCTGCGGCAGCACGCGGCGGCCTTGCTTGAACCGGACGGCCAGGGCGGTGGCACTGAGCGGTTCCCTGGCGCTGGCCAACATCGACAGGACGGCGGCGGTTTGTTCCAGTTCCTTGGTTGGGAAGCTGGGTTTCGGGCCGGTGGGTTCGGCCGCGGCGATCTGGTTCATGGCGCCGCCGGTCAGGGCCAGCTTGTCCTTGGCGCCGCCGAAGCGGGGAATCTGATAGTCGGGGCGCAGCCAGCGGACTTGCCCGGCGGCTTCCTCCCTCACGCGTTCCTGGTTCAGGGCGACGAGGCGCGCGAGTATCTCGTTGTCGGACAGGTCGGCCGGCCAGCCATAGGCGGCGGCGACGGCGGTATCCAGTTCGTCGTGGTATTCCTTCATGATCAGCACCAGCCCGTCGTCGAAAATGCGGCGGTCGGCGGCGTCCAGCGCATCGGGCGCGGTGCCGGCGCGGAGTTTTTCCAGCACATTATACAGGCCGGTCAGCGTGAGGTGCGGATGCTCGGCCAGCACGCGCTTGCGGTGAGCGTCGAGCTTTTCGGCGGGGGCGCGGATGCGTTGTTTCTGTAGGTCGTCGGCGGCGGGGAATGGGAATGGGTCGAAGCAGCGGCTGTTCGAATACCGCGGACGATCCTCTAGCGTTGCTCCGGTTGAAAGTGTCCATGCACGATGGATACTAGACGATAGTACCCCGAGCACAAAAGGATCGTCCGATGCGATCGCTACTAATGTTTGGTCTGGTAGGCTCTCGATCGGCACAAATTGAAAAGCGACATGCTTTGCGGTTTGTGAAATCGCGATGTAACTACTTAATGTTTCGCTTGCCTCTCTGAATTCGCGGCGTGGTTCTGCAAACGTCCACCAATTCGTCCTGTAGGCATCTCTATTATCTTTATCGCGTATAGGTTTGACGTTTATCATAAGATGCTGATAAACGTGCGGAAAATTGGAACGCACCTCGTCTAGACTTCGACCGTACAGATCTATGATATACACGTCGCGGCTTTTTGAAACTAGATCTCGCCCGCTTAGATAGGGTCGAATCACCTCACTCTCGCCGTAAGCGCGGAAAATATTAAAGGCGCTATCAGTATTATGGAGCACGAATCCAGAACCGAGAAACGTAATACCGCGGAATGATATATTCTGATTTGACAACAATGAAGTTGCTATCGTCGTATCTACGCCGACAGTGAGATTGGAGTTAATCCGACCGTAAGCAACAGAAATTTCAATGCGTGGATTATCCGTATCAAGATCGGACTCGTCCACGACATGCAGAATCTGTCCATGCTTCTCGCCAGCTTCGCACACGGTCATGGCTATACGGACCGATGCAGTGTCTTTGCTTGCCTTGGTCCATGGATGATCTGGGATAGCCATGACAATCGATATCGGGGCCTTGTTTGTCAGGCGCCTTTCGGTGATTCGCCGCTGGAAGACATGGCTGATTGAATTAGTGGTTACCAGGCCAAATCTGCGGAGCCGTGTATCAGGTTTGGTTAGTATAGAAGCCGCATGATCCCACCAAACCATTACAAAATCCGCGCTCTCTGTCATCGCAGGGTGCGCCGACCAGATTGCATCGACGTATCCGGGACTGAGTACGTCTCTCATCCTTTTGTTTCCGATAAAAGGAGGGTTCCCAACAATGAAGTCGGCCTGCGGCCATTCTGGCTGTTGTGAATTCGTATAGACGTAGACCTCTTCCCCCTTGCCATCAGCTTTTCGCTGAATCAATGGCTGTCCATGGTCATCGCGGGCCAAGGTCACATCCGCCTGCAACACGGCATCGAATTTCCCCTGGATATTCCTGAATGCCTGAAGGATCGGCTCCTCCGGCATCCCGCCGCGCGTGCGGAAGTGCCACTGTAAATACCCAATCCACAGCACCAACTCGGCGATCGCCGCCGCGCGCGGGTTGATTTCCAGGCCCAGGAACTGGTGCGGGTCCACCGAGTGTCCGGACAGCCAGCTCAACACCTCCTGCCGCCCCGAATCGTCATGCGCGCTGAGTGCCGACAGTGCTTCCAGCACCTCGCCTTCCAGGCGTTTCAGCAATTCCAGCGATACATACAAGAAGTTTCCGGTGCCGCAGGCGGGATCGAGGATACGGGTCAGGCATAGTTGCGCGTGAAACGCCCGCACCGTCGCCACCGCCTCCGCCGGCCGTCCCGCCGCTTTCTGCCGTTCGGCGGTGGACAGGGCCGTTTCCCAATCGCCGCGCAACGGTTCGATGACGGTCGCAACGACCAGGCGTTCGACATAGGCGCGCGGCGTGTAATGCGCGCCCAGCCGCCGCCGTTCGGTCTTGTCCAGCGCCTGTTCCAGCAGCGTGCCGAAGATCGAGGGATCGACATCCTTCCAATCCGCCGAGGCCGCGCGCCGCAACTCCCCGATTTCCTCCCGCCCCAACGGCAGGACGGTGCGGGTTTTGAAGAACTCGCCGTTGAAGCGGCGGACCTTGGCCTCCAGCGCAAAGGCGAACTCGCCTTTGTCCATCGCCTCCCACAACTGGCCGACCATATGCACGAAGCGGGACGGGTCCGCCTCGCATCGTTGCAGCAGATCGCGGAAACTATGTTCCGGCAGCAGTTCGATGCCCGGGGAGCAGGCGAACATGGTGAACAGGCAGCGCATCAGGAACATCGCCACGTCTTCGGCGTCGTGCCCCTGATCTTCCAGCGCCTTCGATACCGCGGCCAGACGTTCGGAAATGGACCGCGTCACCCGGGCGGTGTGGCGTGCGGGATCGAGGTGCAGGGGGTCGGTCCAGATTTGGGCCAGACGTTCGCGGATTTCGGGGCGGCGTAAGTCTTCCAGGTAGATACGGAACGACTGGCGATCAGGAAACTGCGCGTAGTTCTTCCCCTGGCCGGAGAAGTCGGCATAGGTCTCGATCACATGGCCGACGTCGCAGACCAGGATGAAGGGGGGCCAGCCGTGGTCGGTTGGCAATGCCCTGGCGTAGCCTTCGGCCTGACGGCGGGCGTTCAGCATCAGCACGTCCCATGTGCGGCTGGCATCGCGAACGCCGCGGGTTGGGGATTCCGGGCGGGTGCCGCGGGTGGGGGGTTCCATGCCGGGCAGATACTGCGTCAGTTGCTTCGGCCCGCCGGTCTGGCGGGACTGTTTGGCTTCCAGCACGAAGCAGTTGCGCTTGTACAGGTCGATGCGGCCGTGGCCGCTGGCGCCCTCCTCCGACTGGCGTTTGACGACGCGTTCGAAGACGTAGTCGTTCTCTTGCGTGGTAGCGGCGGCGGGGGCCGGGCGGTTTACGCCAAGAACGTCACACAGTTCTGATAGAAACAGCGCGTAGTTGGCGCGTTCCTGCCCGCCTTCCTGGCCTTGCCAGCGGGCGATGAAGCCCTCGGTCAGGTCTGTCATGGTGTTGGGGCGCCGAGGCTGGTCATTCCGGAGTCATAGGGGATCGGTCGGGGCCGGGCAAACGCGACAACCGCTGCTTCTTTCTGCCATCCGAATTGTCAGGCCACGCGCGGCCTGTGCCGACATATGCTATGGTGCGCCATGCATCCTGTCGCGGTAGCGCAAATCCTGGGCTTGATCGCACTGGCGAACAGCATGCCGGTGGTGGGGAAAAATATCCTCGGCGACCGTTTCGTCTGGCCGCTGGATTTCGGGGCTGTGCTTGGCGACGGGCACCGTCTGTTCGGCGCATCGAAGACGATCCGGGGTGTGCTGCTGGGGGTTTTCGGCTGTCTGCTGGTTGCGCCGCTGATCGGGGTTGCCGGCTGGATTGGGCTGATGACCGGCGCACTGGCGATGGCCGGCGATCTGTTCTCCAGCTTCATCAAGCGGCGAATGAACCGCCCGCCCAGCAGCCAGGCGCTCGGTTTGGATCAGATTCCCGAATCGCTGTTCCCGCTGTTGGCCTGCATCGGCCCGTTGGGGCTGACGCCGGTGGACGTCCTGGCTGGCACTGTCATCTTCACCGTCGGCGAGCTTCTGCTGTCCCGCCTGCTGTTTCGGTTGCATTTGCGGGATCGGCCCTATTGACCGCTGAGCCGGCCCGTCGCGGTATCGATGAAGACGATCAGCGTGCAGCGCGGGCCGCGCTGCTTCCAGGCCTTCACCAACCGCCTGAACCGCGGCGACCCGATCCCGGGCCGGTGCGCCGCGTTACGCTGGCTCAGCCTCTTCCCGATCGTTTGGCTGATCAGGTGCGACGTGTCCCGTTCCCGCTCGCTCATCGAAGGATATCCTTCGTCCACGATGGCCTGTCATGGGGCAGTGCCCAAAATGGGACATTCTAACTGTGCGGGAGGGGGACATTCTCGCGTTGCGATCATACCACCCGGCCCAAGATTGCGTCCGCCCGGGACCGCGCTTAGACTTACCGGCCAGTAGGAGGGACACACCCAATGGATCTTCGATTTACCCCGGAAGAGCTCGCCTTCCGCGAGGAAGTGCGCGCTTTCATCCGCGACAATCTGCCCGCCGACACGCGGGACCGGATGAAACTCGGCCATCCGCCGCGCAAGGAAGACACGGTGCGCTGGCAGCGTATCCTCAATGCCAAGGGCTGGGGCGCCTACTCGTGGCCGAAGGAATGGGGCGGCCCCGGCTGGAGCGCGATCCAGAAGATGATCTTCCTGGAAGAGAATCTGATGGCCCCGGCCCCGGAACTGCTCTCCTTCAACATCACCATGCTCGGTCCGGTGCTGATCCAGTTCGGCACCGAAGCGCAGAAAAGCCGCTTCCTGCCCCGGGCGGCGAACCTCGACGATTGGTGGTGCCAGGGGTTCTCTGAACCCGGCGCCGGGTCCGATCTCGCGTCGCTAAAGACAGCGGCCAAGCGCGACGGCGATCATTACGTGGTCAACGGCCAGAAAATCTGGACCTCCACCGCGCATAACGCCGACTGGTGCTTCCTGCTGGTCCGCACCGACCCGAACGCCCGCAAGCGCCAGGAAGGCATTTCGTTCCTGCTGGTCGATATGAAGACGCCCGGGATCACCGTGCGCCCGATCATTTCGATCGACGGAAGCCATCATCTGAACGAGGTGTTCTTCGACGACGTCCGTGTCCCGGTCGAAAACCGCGTCCACACCGAAAACAAAGGCTGGGACGTCGCAAAGTACCTGCTGGGTAACGAACGCACCGGCATCGCCCGCCTGGGCAAATCGCGCGAACGCGTGACCGCCGCCGTATCGATGGCGAAAGAAGTCAACTTCGGCGGCCAGCCGCTGATCCAGGACCAGATTTTCCGCCAGCGCGTCGCACAGTTGCAGGTGGATATGAAGGCGCTGGAAATCACCCAGTACCGCGTCGTCTCCGCCTACGACAAGGCCAAGGGCGCCGGCAAACCCGATCCGCTGTCCTCGGTGCTGAAGGTCAAGGGCACCGAACTGCTGCAAGCCACCACCGAACTCGCGGTCGATGTCTCGGGCCCGATGGCCACGCCGATCTGGGCGCAGGAGCTGGAGGCGCTGAACGAACCCGACGACATGCTGGAAGCCAGCAGCGCCGGAACGGGCGCGTATCTGATGCTGCGGGCGGCCTCCATCTACGGCGGCACGAACGAAATCCAGAAGAACATCCTGACTAAAGCGGTATTGGGGCTGTAATGGACTTCGAACCTTCCGACGACCAGCGGCTACTGGTCGAAAGCGTCACCCGTATGCT
>JAKBCJ010000268.1 GCA_021807975.1 Pseudomonadota bacterium
GAACAATGGCGCGACCGGTTCGAGGCCGATTTGCTCGGCGGCTGAATGCCGGCTGGCCGCTTCGGTTCACGCCACGGCGGGCAAATCGTAGAACCGCGTGGCGGTGCGATGGAACAGCGCAGCCTTTTCGTCATCAGAACAATCGGCCGCCAGACGTTTGAAAGCGTTCCACAATGAAGGATAACCGCACATGCCCTTGTCCACCGGGAAATTACTCTCGAACATGCACCGATCGGCGCCGAACGCTTCGATGGCGGTCTCCACATAAGGGCGCCACGCGGTTGCCATTTCCCCGGAGGACGGCGGCAGCGGCTGGTTGTGAAACCCGAACCCGTTCACGTTCATTGCGAGGCCGCCCAGTTTCAGGCACAGGTTCTCGCAGGCCGCCAGTTCCTTGATATAGGCGCGCCACTGGGCGAACACCTCTGGCCGCAGACCGGCGTAGGGTCCGACCCCGAGCGGACCGCCGAAATGGTTGAGTACGACTTTCTGGTCGGGAAAGGCCCAGAGCAGATCGAGAAGGTCGGCCAGTTGCGGGTGGTACAGCCAGGCATCGAACGTCATTCCCCGGTTCCGCAGCCGGGCGAATCCCGAACGGAACCGGGCGTCGCGGTACAGGCCCGGCGGGGCACCGGGCGGCGCCGTCGGTTCGATCCCCGGGTCGTAGGTGGCACTGTGCCGGATGCCTTTGAACCGGCCGCCGCCGGCCTCGATGTGGGCTTCAAGCACGGCGTCGATCCTCTCGCCCAGCAGACAGTCGGCGTGACCGACGATGCCGGCGCAGGCTCGCAGCGGGCCGTATGCGCCGCTTGCGGATTCCCGCGCCGCCGCGGCGACGAATTCGGTCTCGCCAATGGGCTGCATGTCTTCCGGTCCATCCGTGCGGTACGCGGACCGGCACTGGATGAACACGGTTGCCAATACGTTATGGCCAGTGCGCACATCGGCGACGAGATCCTCCAGCAGATAGCGGTCAGGCCGGGCGTTCCAAAGGTGGTGATGGGGATCGACGATGGGTTGGTCCGGGTCCAGGATGTCTTCGGTCAGCTTTGCCAGCCACGCGGGCCGGACAGGCGGATGATGAAATGGCTGGCGTTCGGGCACCTGGCTGACCATCGCGACTGCTCCCTGGTTAGGCTGTTATCCAGCCATGGACATCTCGGTCTGGCAATGCGGCCGTTGCGCCCGTCCACCGTCCAATGCGCCCAGCAGCGACTCCGTCATCGCTCGGCGGGAGAACCGGTCTTGCGCGAAAGCGATCTGCTGCAGGCTGCGCTTTTCCCACTCCAGATCGTCGCGCAACAGCGTCAGGACCGCCGCCGAGAAGGACGCCGCATCGCCGCGCACACTGGCAACGCTCTCCAGTCCGGGAAGGCCCTGGGCGCCTATCGGGGTTGTGACCAGTGGCAGCCCGGAGCGCAGCGCCTCGACGACCTTCAGTTTCACCCCTGCCCCGCTTCGCAGCGGCACGACCGCTACCCTGGCGCGGGAATAGGCCGCCGCCAGTTCCGCATCGGTGACGTCGGCGAAGATTGCCACGCCGTCGCGCTGCAGCGCGCGAACCACACCGGTCGGGTGAGAACCGACGATCGACAGGAGTACGCCGGGCTCCTGCCGCCGGATCAACGGCAGGACATCGGTGACGAACCACACCGCGGCATCTTCGTTGGGGGTATGGCCGAAGCCGGCGACGAACACTATTTCGTTGCTGTCAGGGGCGGTTCGGATCGCGGCGAAAGTGTCGAAACAATAGGGCGTCACGTAGTCGATCCTGGACTGCGGTTGCAGGGACGTAGCGATCCGCGCTTCCTCTTCCGACAGGTACAGCGACAAATCTGCTTGCGACCAGATGGAACACTCCCGCGCCCGCATCAGGTCGGCGGTTCGGCGCAGTTCCTGGCTGCCGGTCAGGTCCGCCTGCAACCCGATGCGGCGGAAGTGCAGATCGTGACCATAGTAAATTATTTTTGCCTCGGAGTAATGTCTGATCAGTGGTATCGTATCTTCCGCGACATCCGGGCGGCTGACCAGAACCATGTCCAGTTCCATGCCGGTTTGCCGGATCCAGGTTTCGAACGGCGGAAGACCGGGTCCGTAGAACACTTCGATTCCCGCGGCTTGAAGCATTTCGGTGTAGCCGGGGCTGTAGGCCCGGTTGTGCGGCCAGAATTTCACTATGTACCCGGCGTGTTGCAGGATTTGCATGCACGACAGAATCGTGCGGGAACCGGCATCCTGGTCCGGGGTCGGAACATAATGATCCACCACCAGCACGATCCGGCGTCCCCCCGCCCGCTCCCGCATGCGGAACAGGTTGTCCCCGTTCGGGGCGTGGTCGTGCATCAGCACATCGGCCCAGGTATCGGCGAAAAGCATCTGGTTGCGTGCCTGATACGACTTGATCCCCGCGGCGGTGTCGCGCCCGTGCGACAAACCTTCGTGATGAACCACCCTGGCAGCGGGCTGGTAGAGTGTTTTCAGCCCCATCCGGCGCAGCCGGAAGCACAGGTCGGTATCCTCGTAGTAGGCCGGCGCGTATCTGGCATCGAAGCCGCCGATATCGGTAAACCTCCGGCGCTCGACCAGCAGCGCCGCGCCGGAGCAGTAATCGACCTCCCGCACATAATTGTAAGCGGGGTCGGCGGGGTCGCCCAACCGCCCGAAATTCCAGCCGGAGGCGTCCTGCCAGATAATGCCACCGGCTTCCTGCAGCCGGCCATCCGGGTACAGCAGCTTGGCCCCCACCGCGCCGGTATCCGGACGGTCCTGGAACAGTGCCACCATCGGCGCCAGCCAGTCTTCGAGAACCTGCGTATCGTTATTGAGGAAGCACAAATAGCGGCCCTTAGCCAACGCCGCCGCCTTGTTGCAGCTATGCAGGAACCCAATGTTGATTTCGTTGCGAATGAGCCGGATCCCGCTCACACGCTCAAGTTCCGGCGCATTGCCGGCATCGTCTATGACGATGACTTCGATCGGCACGCTGCCGGTGTTGCGAACCAGCGCGGCGAGGCAGCGCAACGTGTAAGGCACCTGTCCGAAGGTGGGCACGATCACCGAAACCAGCGGCTGTTGCGCCAGCGGTACCGTCAGACTGTCCGGATCGACAGTTTCAAGAACCGGCGACACCGCTGACGCCGGGGTCAGGCGGCGCAGACGCCTTGCCCGCAGCCAGTAGCGGGCATGAATGTGAAGCTGCAAGGTGGCTGTCCACCACACCAGCAGCACAAGCCGCCGAAGGTGGCGCGCGGTCCGGGGCGAGCGGACGTTCAGCCAGCGGACGAACGACAGCGCACGCCACAGCGTGGCATCGAAAGCAGAAACGCCTATCGAATAACTCACAGGGGCCTCCATTCAGGAGGCCCCTGTCTTATAGTCCAAGTATTAACGAGGGGTTAACAGCGCCAACAGATTATCGGGCCTGGAAAGCCGGCGGGCGGCGTTCCCCCATGGCTTTCGTGCCTTCCTTGAAATCAGCGGTGTTGCGCAGCCAGTCCTGTTCCTCGTACTCGCGTTCGGTGGCGGAGGCGACGGCGTCGGCCAAGCCGCGTCGCAGGGTTTCCCGGGTGGCGACGATCGCCAACGGGGCCGATCCGGCGATTTCGGCGGCGATCTCGACGGCCTTGGTGCGCACCTGGTCCTGTGCGACGCAATAATCGGCCAGCCCGATGGCGAGCGCTTCCTCGCCCGTCAGGCGGCGGCCGGTGTACATCATCATCGCGGCGTTCTGCGAGCCGATCAGGCGGGGCAGCGTGCAGGTCAGGCCGAACCCGGGATGAAAGCCAAGGCGGGTGAAGTTGGTGGAAAACCGCGCCTCGGGACAGGTAACGCGGAAGTCCGCCATGACCGCGAGGCCGACGCCGGCACCCACGGCCGCACCATGCACGGCGGCGACAATGGGCTTGCCGGTGCGCCACAGCCGCTGGGCTTCCTTATACAGATGCCTGCCGCGCTTGGCGCCGCGGGCCACGCCGTCCGGTCCCCGGCTGCCGAAATCGGCCCCGGCGCAGAAATGCTTGCCCTCGGCGCACAGCACGATGGCTCGGACGTCCGGCGTGCGGTCGTACACCTCCAGCGCGTCGGCTATTTCAGCCACCATGTCGGTGTCGATGAAGTTGTTCGGCCCGCGCCGGACCTCGATGGTGGCGACGTTGCCGGCCGTGGAGACGGCGATGTGTTCGTAAGTCCCGTGTTGCATGGTGGTTTTCTGCCCCATTTGGTCAATAGGTCCGAGTGTAGAGCGGTTTCCGGCAGAGGGGAAACGGGGCGGCGGTGCCGCCGGGGCGGGGAGAGGTTTACGTTACGAAGACAGTATTTTAGCCGCGCAAGACACTGGACTTCGCGACCCCAGGGAGTACTTCAGGACACTGTAAGCCGAAGTGGCCGGCTAGCGAACGGAACCGGCCGGGTTTACACTCCGGAAGTTGAAACCGCCCAGCGTTTAAGCTGCTATGCATGGGCTTTTCAGCAGCCTGTTAGGCCGTCAGAATGGCCCTGAGCCGCCTAACAACAACATTTGCTGAGTCGAAATATATGACGACCCTGCATGGTTCTCTACGATTTTGAACATCGGGGTTTGTTCGAAGGTAATCATTGCTGCGTGGTGAACAGATAGCACCGCATCTTGAAGCTTGGAGTCACTTTCCAAATCGACGATCTTAAGGCCGAGTGCTTTCGCTTTTTCTTTATGAATATGCCGGGCATGCGTTTGTGTTGCGGCATTGCTGCCAAGAGTATCGACTATAATCTGAGCAATGTCCGAAGCGTTTACCTCTCCGTAAAACATACAGTCAATGAGATTTTGCTTCACAACTGCGTCCGCCATCTGAATGCTTTGGTCCACAGCAGTCAAAAAACCAAGGGAGTACTTCTGGATGATAGGCTGCCAAACGAATGCTTTGTTGTTATCCAGCCTTATTTCCATCGCAGCTCTTTCAAATTCGCTCTTTATAGCCTGTGCTGGCATCCCCCCGATTTGAGGGTCGAATGGACCGATGTTTGATTGTAAACCCATAATGATCTCTTTGCATGCGCAAGCAATCATCGACCCACCGGACATGGCGATCTGAGGGACTATGGCTCGAATATCTCGGCCGAACATTTGCCTCAAATAGTCGATGATCGACTCTGTCGCCGCCATATCACCACCGGGCGTATGAAGGACAAGATCAAGTCCTAATTTTCTGTCAAGCCCGTGGACGACGGACATAAATCCGTTTTTGTCTAAATCATTCAGACCAAAATCAGGCGCAGGTCCGCCAGGAGATTTGCGATGCAGCCAACCCGAATAGTATATTATTACGTTACGTTTTGTAAGCCTGTGTAGCTTGGTCAGGTATTTCCGGCGGATGACATCCGTCGTATGCCCGCTCTGTTTTACCTCATTTAAAATCTCCCCCCAATTCGGCACGATCTGAGCTCTCCAATTTTATAACGCCACTGCTTCGATCCGAACCGACCTGCATCGAGTCAGTTTTGAGCCGAATCCGCATAGCGTTATATTGCTGATCAGTGACGAAATTGTAAATATCATCCATCCTGGACAATTGATTGGTATCCATTTTTGCTCTCCTCGCTCCCGTTTTGGCTACTCTACATGCGTCGTTGGATGCAGGCAAATCGGGATAATCAACGCAGAATTGCTTCATAAGGACATCTTTATATGTGTGCTATCTGAAAAATCAAGCTAGGTCAGGATCGCTACGAAGAATGGCGCACGTCGCTCTCCCCGGTGAGCCCTGAGGCAAACCACTGCGGCTTGAGCGGTGTATCCGAAATTGGTTAAGACTTCCCAGATGAAGCCCATTAACCTGTTGTTAACGCTTTGTTCGCCTTGCCGAACCGTCGCCTGAAATACGCAGTTCAACCGTGCGGTAAGACCCATGCGTTTACGCTTCCAGTTCCACCAAACAGAAGGCTCGTCCAGCATCCGCGGCCCGGTGTCCTACCTAGCCGTCCTCATTAGCCCCGCGCGGGGGTGTATCGGCCATGTGCTTGCGAAGATGACGGGCCACCAACGCCCTGGCCCTCAATCACCCGATCCAAGGTGATATCGAACCGCACCGGATCCTTGGCCTCCTGTAGCATGCTGATGCACATGCGGGTCAGTTCCCGGTTTCCGAACAACACCTCATGGCTTCCGGGCCGGATCGGCGAGATCATGTCAGGGTTGCAGTCCGGGATGAACATTTAGATTAAGGCCTCTAGTTTCGCCAGTTCTTCCCGGCGCTGGTCTATCGCACCTTGGGCCACCACGATCTCCGCGGCAATGCGGGTGCATTTTTTCGCGGTCGAGATATAACGAAGGTGCCTTCTATGCCATATAAAGTTGTGGAATCGGTGCTACCGTGCACTCACGGTGTGATGGTGGCCGGTATGTAATACCGTCTCGATCTGCGTGTATCGGCGCTCATCCGCAGCTCAAAATTCTTATTTCAGCGCAAACCAGCCGAACACCTGGAACGATCAGCCCCCGTTCCGCTTCCTTGCACCGTTTTTCCGCAACAGGAACTCACGCCCGATCTTCACCATCGGCACGCCATCATATTCGACGATATCCGCCGTCGCGTAGGTTTCGTGCCAGGAGTCCGGAATGAAACTGCCCGTGCCCACCACATCGATCGGCGCTTTGGCGTCCGCCATGACCTAGCCCTTTTACACCTCCAACC
>JAKBCJ010000269.1 GCA_021807975.1 Pseudomonadota bacterium
CAGTCTGGAGACATAGAGTTTCAGCAGCAAGGGCAGCATCGCCGAACCCTCGGCAAAGTGCAGCCATTGGACATAGTCGTCATAGGCCGGTGTTTCCGCGGCGGGTTGCAGGCGCCCGTTGCCGTGGTGGCGGATAATGTAGTCGATAATCGCGCCGGATTCGATAATCACCCGTCCGTTGTCGGTAATGACTGGGGACTTCCCAAGCGGATGGATGGCTTTCAGTTCGGGCGGGGCGAGGCGGGTCTGCGCATCGCGCTGGTAGAATTCGATGTCGTAGGGGACGCCGAGTTCCTCCATCAGCCAGAGGATGCGCTGGGACCTGGAATCGTTCAGGTGGTGGACGACGATCATGCGTTCTATCTCCCTGTGATTGAGGCGCTGCTATACCAGCATCCGCCTTGGGATGAAATCAGACCGCCGAAATGCCTGCCACAGGCCGGTACAGCGAAAAAGGCCGGCAATGGCCGGCCTTTCTCCGCGATCCAGACTTATCGTTTAGCGAACGGTTGCCGCCGCTGCTGCGTTGCTGGCGACCGTCGGCCGGTCGGCGTTGTGATGACCAAAGACATCGTGGTAAATTTCAGAGAATACCGTCCCGTTGTGGTATGGCTGATTCGGGAACGCGTGCGTGCCGTACTGGCTGTCGGTCGCGCCGGGAACGCCAGCGGCAAAGGCGCTGCCCATTCCAAGGCTCACCACAGCGAAAGCGGCAATCATCAGGTTTTTCATCGAATTCGTCCATCTAGTGTCGGCGCTGAATTGCGCGTTGGCGGTTAAATGCACCCTCCGATGCCGTTTGGTAATGCTGCATCGCAGCATAGGAATTATGCGCTATGCGGTGAAATCTCGCTCGGAAGTTGGGATGACAAATGTCGGGCCGTCTCCATCGGCGCGCGCCGGGGCCGCAAATTCCTGGCTTGGTGGCAGTTGATCCGATCTATTCGAGGTGCTGTCGGAAGGCCGCTTCGTTCAAGAGTGGGAATCGCCGCACGACGGTTGATGCGGCGCTGCCCCGGACAATCGTGTCTGGTGGCGCGACCGACCGACGCCTGTCCGCTTCACAGTGCCGCCAGCCCCCGGTAGGGTACAGAACGATGTGCCTGAACATGCGGCGCCCTCGACCGCCTGCTTGCGTCGTCTTGCCCACAGCGGGTTGTCCGCGGAGTTGAACGATGATTTTGACGGCGCTTCTGGCGGTATGCTGCGGTGCACTCGTTGGCTTTACCCTCGGCCTGATCGGCGGCGGCGGCTCGATCCTTGCCACCCCGTTGCTGCTGTATGTTGTTGGTATGCAGGATCCCCATCTCGCCATCGGGACGGGGGCGGTGGCGGTTTCCGCCAACGCGTTCATGAACCTCAGCGGCCACGCACGGGCGGGCAATGTCCGCTGGCCGACGGCGGCGATTTTTACCGCGGCCGGGGTGGGCGGGGCCTATGCGGGATCGACGCTGGGGAAAGCTTTCGATGGGCAGCGTCTGCTGATTCTGTTCGCAGTGTTGATGATCGTGATCGGCATGCTGATGCTGCGGCCGCGGCGCGAAGGACCGCACGCCCCGGCGGTGCTGACGCCTGGCTATGTGCTGCGGACCGCCGGAACCGGGCTGGGGGTAGGGATGCTGTCCGGCTTCTTCGGCATAGGCGGCGGGTTTCTGATCGTGCCGGGACTGATTTTCGCCACCGGCATGCCGATGATCTATGCGATCGGCACCTCGCTGTTCGCGGTTGGGATGTTCGGCCTGACAACGGCCGCCAACTATGCGATGTCCGGACTTGTGGATTGGATCGTCGCCGGTGAATACATCGTCGGCGGTGTTCTGGGAGGTTTGGCGGGCATGCGGGCAGCCATCAATCTGTCGGGGCGGAAGCAGACCCTGACGCGGGTTTTTGCCGGTATCATTTTCGTCGTCGCGGCATATATGCTGTGGCGAAGCCTGCGGCACGGTTAGGGGTACACGTCCGCCGCGCGACATTACGCCATGTCTGTCCAGTCATAAACGGGAGGATACAAACTTGCTGACTGCACGTCGTCGTAGCCTGAAACTAGCCGGGTTAGCCCTGGCCTCCGCCGCGGTGGCTGGAACCGCCGGGGCCGAATCCTCGATCCCGCCCGGTGCAAAAACCTTGGAAAGCCTGGCCAGACGGCTGGAATCGCTGCCGCGACGGCGCGACTTCAAGTCGTTGCCGATGATCCTCGACCGGCGCGATCAGTGGGATGCCGACGCGTTGGACGCGGTTCTGCATTATGCTGGCAATCCCAAACAGAGCTGGGACAATACCGATATCGCCGGGCCGTGGCTAAACGTGATGCGCAACGCGATGAACGCAGAGGTCTGGTCGTTTCGTCATCCGGATTTCCTGTGCATTTCCGTGACCCACGGCAGCGCCCAGCTTGCGCTGTACGACGATAAGATGTGGGACAAATACGGTTTGGCGAAGCTGACTGGCGGCAAACTGACCCGCAACAGTCTGGTGACCGCGCCGCCCGCGGCGGATGCCGACCCGAAGGACTATCAGAACCCGCACGGGCCGTTTTCGCCCGCCGCCAACAGCATTCAAGCATTGCAACGCCGCGGCGCGGTGTTTCTCGCGTGCCACAACGCCGCATGGGAACTGGCGGACAAGCTGGTTGCCGCGGATACCAATCCCGACAGGATCTCGGTCGAGGCGATGTGCGCGGAACTGACCAACCATCTGATTCCGGGCGTGGTGATGACCCCGGGCGCGGTGGGAACCATGGTCGAACTGGCGAAAGCCGGTTTTGCGTACTCAAGATGAACGGGTTGGTTCTGGCCGCCATCGGCCTGCTGCTGAGCATAGGCACCGCGTTGGCCGCGCCGCCGGGGTCGCCCGCGGCGAAGCTGGAAGCCGCCGAGGCGCTGTATCCGCCCTGGCAGGATGGCAGCAACAGTGGTGCCCCGATGCCCGGTATGGTCTTTACCGTGCCGCCCGTCGATTCCATGGCGGATTTCCACGGCACCCTGGATCGTCCGGCCTTGGTGCTTTACGCATCCGGCAACTACTTCTTCGCGATGCGCGATCTGGTGCGGGCGTTTGGCGATGCCTATCCCGCCTATCGCGGCCGGGTGTTCTACGAGACACTGCCGCCGGGTTTGCTGATGAAGCAGATCGCGGCGGGGGGCACCGTCACCTCCGGCAACCTGACGTTCACGGTGAAGCCGGACGTGATGATGGCGGAACAGCGCGCCAGCGAAGGCTGGGTGAAGGATGGGCGCCTGACCGCTCCGGTCGTTTCATTCGCGACCAATGAGCTGACGATCATGGTTCCGGCCGGCAACCCCTCCCACATCAACGGGCTGGCCGACCTGGGGCGCCCCGATCTCGCTCTGGCGATGCCGAATCCCGCTTTCGAGGGCGTGGCCCGGCAAATCCGCGCGTCGCTGGTCAAGGCGGGCGGAGAGGCGCTGGCTGTATCGGTGTATGAGACGAAAGTATCGGATGGAACCACAATCCTGACCCGTATCCATCACCGGCAAACCCCGCTGCTGCTGATGCAGGGGCTGGTGCAGGCGGGGGTGACCTGGACGTCGGAGGCGATATTCCAGGAACAGCAGGGGCACCCGATCGCCCATGTCGCGATTCCGCCCAATCAGAACACAACGGCGATCTACAGCGCCGCCATGGTACGCGGCGCGCCCCATGCGGAAGCCGCCAGGACGTGGCTGACATTCATCCGCTCAGATGCCGCGTTCGCCGCACTGGCGCCGTTCGGATTCAAGCGGGTGGCACAATAGCGGGGTGGTCTCGTTTAGCGCCGAACGCGATCGGTAACACGGTATGAGCGAATTTCAATATTACGAGTTCAGGCCATCGACCTGCCGTTGAGCGAGGCAGGCCGGCAATCGCTGCGCGATTTTCCACGCGTGCCAGGATGATCTCGACGAGCTTTACCCACTCCCTCGAAGGGGGCGACATCAAGGGGAGTCCCGACCGGCTGATGGAGCTGTGGTTCGATCTTCATCTTTATCTGGCGAATGTCGGGTCTCGTGGGTTGATGATCTGGTTGGCGAAGCGGTTGGACAGGTTTCCGCGGGAAGTCGATTGCGCCAAACTCCGGGGGACCAGCGGTGCTGCGCGCGGTGTTGTAGGGCGTGCCGCCCAATTCAAGGCTGTCGCCTCATGACGGAGTGTCGCGCTGGTGGCAAAGACCAACCTGGAAACCATGCCGGCGCATTTGCCCGGTCTGGCTCGGCAGGTCTGGCAGGAGGAAACCACCGCCGCCGAGATGGTCGAACGCGTCACCGGCGCTTCTCCCCCGGGGCAGGAGACCTGACGTCCTAACGGCAGAGCCGATCACGATACCATGAAGGGAACTGCCCGGGGCGCTGGATGGGCCGCGCGCTCCGGCGCTGGAACCGGTGCAGGGGGGAATGTTTGGTTCACCATCCCGCCCGGCAGTGGCAGGACGTCTTTACGCCGGAGGTCGCCCGGGCGATCGGTCGCAACCGGCGCGACAAGGATGAGCAGGACTGGCTGGGTGTCGAGGAGCTTTACAGCGTGCTGGAACAACGGGCCGTGCCCAATTTCTCCGACTGGGACGCAGCCGGTGTCCCGCGCGCATGGGGGGGCGGATGCGGCGGAGCATGGCCGATCCGACGATACACTACAGCGCCACGCGGATGGTGGGCGACTATTTGGAAAATGCCTGCTTTACCGTTCCGGCGGCGTGGAGGAGGCCGGAGTTTCTGACGTGTGGCCAATCGAACCTGCCGCCGGCCGAGGGTTCGACGGGGGAATTCGGTATGGAAATCGGTCGCGTCAGTCCAACGTCCGGGCGTAAGACTGGAAAATGGCCGTAAGGCTTGCCGCTGCCAGGCTGAGCGAGCATCTCGGCCAATGCGACGATCCGGTGGGTGTCGCCTTGGCCAACGTCCTCGCTGCGCTGTTGTGTGCTTATGGGCTGGTCGATGCCGAGCTGGCACGCATGCGGGCGTGCGATCCGGCCCCCTTTTTATTGGGCCGGGTTCCGTTTGGGTTGTGCCAGGAATGCCAGCGGCTTTGTGTGGCGCCGAATTGAATGGGGACGGCGGGTAAACCCGGGAGCGGAACCCGGATTATCACTAATCCGGATCCGCCCGCCATTGGCTGCCTGAAGAGTATTATTGCTGTTTCCTGGCATGGCCCTGAACGGGGCCGCGCGAGCGGAACACCATGTCGGCGTTCTTCTTCTGCTCATCCGACATCGAGCCATAGAGTACCTTGAAGGTGGTCGCGAGCTTCTGCATGTTCTGTGCATGCTGTTCGGCGATCTGGGCGTAGGATTCCATATTGTCGGCTGCGTTCATGGATCCGAAGCCGGTACGCCGCTTTTCCATCGTGTCGCTCATGCCGGAGGCGTTTTCACGCATGACTTGGGCGAACTGATCCCACTCGGCCTGCTGGGCGGGCGTGATGTGTAACTGTGCATGCATGTCGGCGATGTGTTTTTCGATGCGATCGGCCCGCGATGCTGGCTTCGCCGCTTGAGCCTTCGGCTGCGTCGGCGCGGCGGGCGCCGGGCTTGTTGGGGCCGGGTTGGCTGGTGTTTGTGCGAATGCCCCGCCAGACAGGGCCATGGCCGGCATCAGCAGGCTGGCCAGAACGGCGGCGGTGCGGGAAGTTGACTTGATCGTCATGGAGTAAGGTCCTTGCAAGGTTAGCCAACGGGTCCGAGGGAGCCATGATCCGCTAGATTAGTAACCATATTGTTGCGGTGGCGGGTAGTAGGCTGGCGGTGGCGGGTAATACGCCGGTGAAGCGGGATATGGTGTGGCCGGCGCGCCATAATAGACCGGCGGCGGTGCCTGAAAAGCCGGCGCAACAGCGCCGATCGCGCCGCCAACGGCGCCTAACCCAAGACCGAGCAAGACGCCCCCAACGCCGTCGCCACCGTCGCCACCGTCGCCGCCCTGGCCATCGTAGCCTTGCTGGAAATCGCCACGGTTATAGCCGCCCCGGTTAAATCCACCGCGGTTATCGCCGCCGCGGTTGCCTGGATGGAAGTCCTGTCTTTGCTGGTCGTACCCTGGCTGTGCAGGCGCCGGGGTGGCAAGCGGTAATGCCAGGGTGGCGGCAAGCGTCAGAGCGGCAATGGAACGCAACATGTTTCGTCTCCTTCAGCGCGGCGTGTCCCGGGGAGGTTTCCGTTCGCCATGTCTCACGAACACCGTCCGGCTTCCTTGTCTGGCCGCGCGATTCACCGTTCGGCGAGTCCGCCTGCGCGAGCGAGAAGCTAATCCGGAACTGGATCAAAATTATGGCGCCCGTTCACCGTTGCTGACCGCACACCTTTGCACCGAGCGGTGCGTTGCTGCCTTCGTTCGGCCGGCGATGCTATCGCACGGAACCGGGTTGGCTGGCCAGTATCTCGCGGATATCGTCTAAATGTTCACGCCCCCAGTATATGCCGCCGTCCACGACGAATGTCGGCACCCCGAACACCCCATCCGCCTCGGCGGATCGGGCGATCGTCCCGACTTTGGCCTGCAAGCTGTCCGCCGCGGCCGGGAACCCCGCGGGCGCCCCGGATTCAGCCAGGACCGCGGTCAGCGCTTCCACGCTTTCGATATCCAGATCCCGCTTCCAGAACCGTTCGAACACGGAATCGTGATAGCGCCGGAACACGGGGTCGCCTGCCTGTTGCGCGAACAGCATCCCTGCTGCGGC
>JAKBCJ010000270.1 GCA_021807975.1 Pseudomonadota bacterium
CAGCGGCGGCGATGCGTGCGCGCTTCCCGGCATCGTCCAGCAGCGCCGGGATCGCGCGGGCAAATGCCTCGGCATCGTCGGCGCGCAGGAAGTTCTCCCCGTCTGCTACGTCCAGCCCCTCGATCCCCAGCGTGGTGGACACCACCGGACGCCCCATCGCCATCGCCTCGAACGCCTTGATTCGCGTGCCGCTGCCGACGAACAGCGGGATCACATAGACGTTGGCATCCGCCACATAGGGCCGAATATCGTCCACGAACCCGGTCAGGGTGACGTTCAGCCCGCGCTCCTTGATCTTCTCGGCCAGCGAGGCCGGCGGATTGCGGCCGATGATCACCGCCTTCATCCGCGGCCGCACCGCCAGCAGGCGCGGCCAAACCTCATCCAGCAGGAAATGGATGCCCTCCACATTCGCCGCCCAGCTCATGGTCGCCGTGAAAACCAGGGTGCCGCCATCCTCGCCAGGGTCGGGTTCGCTGTCCGGGGGGTTCATCGCGAAGAAATCCAGATCGACCCCGGTGTCGATCGCCTCCACACGGGGCAGGCTGTAGCGGTTGGCCAGCACGTCGCGGTCACGCTCCGACACCGCCACCACCGAGTCGTACCGGCGCAGGCTGTCCTGCTCCAAACGTGCCATTTTGCGGCTTTGATTGGCCCAGACGAAGCCCCAAAGCCCGGTTTCGCGCCTGGCGTGCCGCTCGAAGATCTCCGCCTCGACATTGTGGGTGAACATCACCGTGGCGGCGTCGATACGCGGCGGCATCAGCACGTCGGCATGCGGGAAATCGACCACCACGACATCCGGCTTGTCGCCCAGCGCCTGCCGCACCACGGCGCTGCCGGCGGCGGAACGGTCGGTCGCCGCCGCCACCGGCAACCGGCTGCCCAACGCCAGCACGCGGCGGATGCGGGACCGCGGCTGTTCCGGCCACGACACGAACCGGTCGCAGCAAGCCGCGATGTCCGCGGCATACCGCGCATGGTCCGCCGGGGCAGGCGATACCAGCGTGATATCGAACGCCCCGCCTTTCATCCCGCGCAGCGTGTTCCCGGTGCGGATTTTGCCGCCCTGGTCCATCGGAAACAGAAAGCGCGGGCTAACGAACAGCAGCCGTGGGCGGCTCACCAGCACAGGCCCTCATAGGTAATGCCGGGATGCGCGCGCAGATCAGCGATACCCGCCAGGTCGATCACCACATGATCCTTCAACGCGGCCAGCAGGCCCGGCCGATCCTCCGGCGCTACATGCCCGACGATGGCCACCCTGGTGCCGGACAGCGCGGCCTCCGGACTAACCACCATCAGCCGTTCCAGATGCGGTATCTCCTGATCGATATACGCTCGGTTGGACCCCATCAGGGTCGCCACCTGAACAAAGCGATCATAGATGCGCAGGTCGTAGCCCTTGCCCAGCAGCTTTTCGGCCAGCAGCACGAACGGGGATTCACGCAGATCGTCGGTGCCCTGCTTGAACGCCAGTCCGAACAGCGCGACCGGCTGTCGGCCGTGCCGCGCGACCGCCTGAAACGTGCGATCGATGATCGCGGTGTTCGCTGGCAGCAGGTTCTTCAGCATCGGCGCCGACAGGTTCTTCTGGTCCGCCAGCGAAAGGAAGCTGCGGACGTCCTTCGGCAGGCAAGACCCGCCGAACGCGAAACCCGGCCGCAGATAGGCCGGCGAGATGTTCAGCACCCGGTCCTCGCACAGCAGGCGCAGCGCCTCCCTGGCATCGACCCCGTGGGCGGCCAGGATGGCACCAACCTCGTTGGCGAAGGTCAGCTTCACCGCGTGGAAGACGTTGGAGATGTGCTTGACGCTCTCGGCCACGCGGATCGGGGCGACATGCACGGGCGCATCGATAGCGGCGTAGATCTCCCGCAGGATCGGCGCGTCATCGCCGGCCGGGGCGCCGATCAGGGTAAACGGCGGGGCGCGGAAGTCGCGCACCGAGGAGCCTTCGCGCAGGAATTCCGGGTTGCTGTAGTAGAACACGCCATCGCCCAGCCGTCGTCCGCTGGCATCCTCCAACAGCGGGATAATCCGGTCCTCCGCCGTGCCGGGCGGCACGGTGGAGCGCATGACGACGGTATGCACCCCCGCCTTGCTTCGGATCGCCGCGCCGATCTGCCGGATCACCCCGTCCACATATCCCAACGCCACGCTGCCGTCCGCCGCGCTGGGCGTGCCGACGGAGATGAACGAAACGTCGGTGCCATGCACCGCCGCGGTCACATCGTCGGTCGCGGTCAAGCGGCCCTGCTGGACGGCCCCGGCGATCAGCGTATCGATGGCATCCTCGACGATCGGCGACCGGCCGGATCGCAGCATCGCGATCTTTGCCGGTGACACATCGACCCCGACGACCTCATGCCCCAGTTCCGCGAGGCAACCGCAGGAGACGACACCGACATAGCCGATACCGAAGACCGAAATACGCATGCCCGGGCGATCCTTGCCGTTTGACGGCAGGTCTTATCACACGAAATCGCGATGGGGCGAGATCGGTATCAGGCCCGCGCCGGCCGGGCCTCGACGCGGTCGGCCATGGCGAAGGGGTCGATTTCGACGTGCAGCATCTCGACCACCACTGTCGGCACCCGTCGGCGGTCCACGGTCCGCATCTCCAGCAGCCCGAACGCTTCCATCTTGCCCAGCGTGCGCAGCAGATTCGGTTCTGCCCGGTTCGTCATTCGCGCCAGCGCGGCGACCGATTGTGGCTTCGCATCCCGTATCGTACGCAACAGGCTGCGGTTATCCGCTGTCAGCAGCCGCAGCAGCACTTCGGCCGATTCGACGCTGGGCAGCCCGGCATCCGGGGGCGCGGGGATGTCGCCCCGCGCGACGGCCTTCATTTCGGCCATCAAGTCCTTCATGGACTGTATCTTCATCGCGATCTCCTGTCCGTCACGGCGCTGCCGCCGGTCGTTTCGCTGTCCAGGCCCCGTTCCAGGAGGCATCTCTCGACCGCTGCCTCGAAATCCACCAGCAACTGTTCGGCTGGTGGTGAAACGATAGGGTCGTTCTTCGTCGCCGGTGCGGTGCCAATGGTCGTTGGCCGTGTTCGGCCGGTGGAAGCGGGAGCCCTTGGGGGCTACCCGATGGGCATTGTCGAACCCGGGCAGCCGCCGCCCGGTTCGATCGTGCAATGTGAACGAATAGCGCAAACCATGCGGCCGTTCCGGTATTGGGGCTGTCCGCCCGATTTCGAATTTCAGCCAGTGACCCTGCTCGAGGCAATGGATTCGGCCATCGAACGCAAGCAGGAACTCCAGCGCCTAGTCTTCAGGGAGATGCATGAGTGCTTCTCCTATCACCAGATGATATGTAGTTTCGCTCCGTTGCCCAGAACTTTTCTTGGCCTTCGGAGATCGCCCGCGTCTTGATCATAAACCGGATGATGACGCCGGCGGATTAACGGGAGGCAAATGGCCCCCGATTTTCAGGCAATCCGCGCTATTTCCCGCCGGACCAGGCTCCGCCGGCGATCGATGCCGCCACTCCCAGGCCGAACACCGCCAGCGCCAGGCCGATCATCGTGAACACCGAAACCAGCCCGCCGCCCAACCACAGCGCGATGGCACTGCCGCCCGCCGCCACCAGCAGCCGCAGGAACTGCGCTGTCACCGGCCAGACCATCCGCCCGGCGCCTTGGGAGGCGAAGTACAGCACCAGTCCCAGCCCCAGGAACCCATAGAACGGTCCCACCACGCGCAGATACTGCGTGCCCGTCGCCAGCATCGCCGGGTCCGTATCGAACAGCGACAGCCATGCCACCGGAAACGCCGCCGCCAGCAGACCGATCGACTCGGTGATACCGAAGCCGATCGCCGCGCCGATCCAGGCCGCCCGCAGCGCCCGCTGCCGCTGCCCGGCGCCAATATTCGTGCCCACGATTGCCACCAGTGGCGCGCCGACACCGAAGGCGATCGGCACCATCAGATACTCCAGCCGCGACCCGGTGCCGAACCCGGCCAGCGCCGCTGGCCCGAAGCCGCCGACCATCCCCGTGGTCGTCATGATCGCCAGATTCGTCTGGATCGAGCTGAGCGACGCAATGCCGCCGACTTTCAGGATGGCGCCGAACAACCGGGCCTTGAACTTTATGCCAGGCAATCGGGGCCGCAGCACCGAGCGGCCACCGAACAGATAGGCCCCCTGCAGCACGATCCCCAGGAGGTAATAGCCCACCAGCGCAATCGCGCCGCCGGCCACGCCCATGCGCGGAAACGGACCCCAGCCCATGATCAGTGCCGGAGAGAGCGGTATCAACAGCAACGCCCCGCCGCAGATTACGATTGCGGGCACCAGCATATTGCCGGTGCCCCGGATCGCGCTGGACAGGGCGTTCATCGTCCACAGCAGGATCGCCCCGGCATAGATGATGTTGGAATAATCCATCGCCGCGCGCAGTGATCCGGCCTTGCCGCCGAGCGCGACGTACAGCGGCTCGCCATACATCAGCACGCCGACGGAACAGATCAGCCCCAGCACGCCGTTGATGATCAGCGCATGCCAGACCAGGTTGGACGCATCGTCTTTCCGCCCGGACCCCAGCGCCCGGGCGATCGAGGACGATATGCCGCCGCCCATCGCGCCGCCGGAGAGCATCTGCATCAGCATCAGGCCCGGAAACACGATCGACACGCCGGCCAGGGCGTCGGTGCCCAGCTTGCCGACGAAATAGGTCTCGATCAGGCCGGTGGCGGATTGCGCCAGCATCAGCAGGATGTTCGGCGCCGCCAGACGCAGCAGCAGCCCTAGCAGCGGGGCGTCCAGCAGCGTGCGGGTGCGTCTGTCCAGCGCGGGCGGCGTAAGCGTGACCGACCGGTCGGTTGTGATGGTGGCGCTCATGGGCGTATGTCTCAGATCAGGATGACGGAGAAGACGACGCTCTCGAACCGCTTCAGCGCGGTGCCGTCACGATCCACCTTGGTGCGGAGCACCGCACCCTCGAACGCATCGATCAGGAACGCGGCGATCGTCTCCGGGTCCTGGCCGGTTGTCAGTTCTCCCGCCGAACGGGCCTCGCGGATGCAGGTGGCCAGCATCTGGGTCCAGGCGGCCAGGACCGCCCCGAGCCGGTCGCGCATCAACCGGCTGTCAGCGGCCATTTCCGCGGAGAAATTGCCGATCATGCAGCCCTTGTCGAACGGGCCGGTGACCTGCGCCTTCGACGCGAAATAGGCCTTCAACCGCTCCAGCGGCGAGCGCGACTCATCGCTCAGGATCGTTTGCGCTCGGCTGGCGCGCTGCTCCCAGTATCGGCCCAGCACGTCGGCACCAAACTGCTCCTTGCTGTCGAAATGGGTGTAGAAAGTGCCCTTTGGCACCTCCGCCGCCGCGGTGATGTCCTGGACGCCGCAGGCATGGAAGCCGCGCGCATGCAGCAGCTTCAAGCCGGTGGCAATCAGATGGTCGCGGGTGCCGGTCTGTTTCATGCCCCAGATATGACCGACCGGTCAGTTATTGCAAGGGGTGCCCCCGCCGGAATCCGCTGCCGGCCGTCACGCGACCAGCACCGCCCCGTCGCGCACCACCACCTCCACCGCCGTCAGGCTGTCCCCCCGGCACGGTCCCGACACGCACAGCCCGGTATCCAGCGTGAATTCCGCCCCATGCGTCGCGCAAATCAGATACCGCCCATCCGCCGACAAAAACCGGTCCGGAGTCCAGTCCAGCGGCGTGCCGATATGCGGGCACGAATTGACATACACATGCACACGCTCCCCAAGCCGCACGGCGACGAACCCGGTGAATGTGCCCTCTGGCCCCGGAAACCCCTTCGCCCCGTTGTCAGGGATGTCACTCACCCGGCACAGCGTCCGCATTACCGCGTCCATCCGCCCATCCGGCAGATCTTCTCCCAGTGCTGGGCCGAAATCGCCATCACCGACAGCCGCGACTGCCGCACCAGCGCGATCTCCGCCAGCGCCGGCTCCGCCTTGATCTCCGCCAGCGTCACCGGCTTCGGCATTGGCCGCACCGCCTTCATATCGACGCAGACCCAGTCGCCGCTGTCCGCCGTCGGGTCCGGATAGGCCTCTTTCACCACCTCCACGATACCCACGATCTGCTTGCCGATGTTGGAGTGATAGAAGAACGCCCGATCACCCTTCTTCATCGCCTTCAGATTGTTCTTCGCGGTGTGGTTCCGTACCCCGGTCCAGGGCTCCACCTTATTCGCCACCTGCTGATCCCAACTGAACGCATCCGGCTCCGACTTAACCAACCAATAGCCTGTCATTCCAACCCCGTCAGTTTGCCGCACAGGCCGCGCATTGGCCTTCTGCTTCGATCGTTGCCTTGGCGACGGTGAAGCCCAGCCGCTTGGCGGCGTCTTCCAGCGCGTGAGCCAGTTCGTGGTCTTCCAGTTCCGTCACCTTGCCGCAGGTGCGGCAGATCAGGAACTGCGCGGCGTGGTCGTGATCCTCATCCGCGATGCAGCCGACGAACGCGGCCATGCTCTCCAGCTTATGCACCAGCCCTTGTTCCTGCAGGAACTCCAGCGCGCGATACACCGTCGGCGGCGCCGCACCCTGGCGAGTCCCGCGCAACTGGTCCAACAGGTCGTACGCGCCGGTCGGGGAATCGCGGTCAAGGATCAGACCCAGCACCTGACGGCGCAAATCGGTCAGCCGCACCCCGCGCCCCT
>JAKBCJ010000271.1 GCA_021807975.1 Pseudomonadota bacterium
CGGCCGTTCGACGATGCCTTGGTTTTGAAGGTCGGCGATGCGCTGGAGCGGGCACTGGGAACCCGGACGCGGCGCCCGCCCATGGCCGCATAGGGCAGGACCGACCGTAAGAGCGCCGGATGAATCCGAATCGGCCGCGTCCCCGGGCGCTGTCTCGCGGGGAGCGCGGGGGGGGGGAGTCTCGCGGGGAGCCGCGGGGGTTAATCTCGCGGGGCACCGCGACGCAGCGGAACACCAAGCCGGTCAACCCGGACGCGCGTTCGACGCTGGAGCCCCTAAACCTCCAGCGTTCCGCGCGACACCGGCACACAACTGCCCGCGACACTGGCCGACACCGGCCCCTCGCCCGACTTCACCGCCGACGCGGATATCAGGCTCGGACGTCCCATCTCCACCCCCTGCTCAATGGCATACGACAGATTCAGATTGTCGCCCGGCGCGATGGATGTCAGCAGCGCGGCGAGCGTGGCGGCCGCACTGCCGGTAGCCGGGTCCTCGTCGATGCCGCCCAGCGGGGCGAACATACGCGCCCTGATCCGCCGTTCGCCGCCCGGCATCCAGGCATACAGATACAGCGGCATCCGCCCGTCCAATGTCGGAAACCGGGCGGCCGCCGAACGGAAGGCAGCCAGATCGGGTTCGGCGCTGGACAATGCCTCGACACTGGCCACCTCGGCGAGAGCGAATGGCGTGCCGACCGATGCCACCAGAGGCGTATGCGACAAGGTGGCAATGTCGTTCGGCGACAGGCTGGCACAGGCCGCCACGACCTCTACCGGAAGGCCGATATCAATGCTGAGCGATCGCGGGGCCGCGATCCGGGCGCCCGAAATCCGGCGGTTGGCATCGCGCAGGATATGCACGCGGACCAGACCGGCGATTTCCTCGAACGTGTAATGTTCCGGCGGATCGCCCGCCATCGTCGCCAATACGAATCCGGTGCCCACATTGGGATGGCCCGCGAACGACATCTCATGCTTCCGGGTGAAAATACGCACGCGGGCGTGGTGCCGGGGGTTATCCGGAGGCAGCACGAAGGTGGTTTCCGACAGATTGAACTCCGCCGCGATGGCCTGCATCTGGGCATCGGTCAGGCCGTTGGCATCTGGCAGCACCGCCAGCGGATTGCCGCCGAAGCGCTCGTCGGTAAAGACGTTGAGGGTGACGAATTCGTAGCTAGCCATTGCGGCCTCCTGTGTCCGGCGGATCATGGCGCTTGTCCGCCGCGAGTGCGAGATGGGACTTATACGCAACCGGACGCCGGTGCGGCAGCACCCGGCCCGTGGTTAAGGCTACGCCGCGCAATCGCACGGAGGTCTTGGTCGGACGCGCCAGCACATCAACGCCCGGTTGGCCCGGGAGGCAGTCGGGCGGGAGAAATGCCGATCGCATCTCCCCCTGGAATCAGACCGGTTGGCGGGCGGTCAAATCCCTGATTTACCCCCTGTGCGGGCCGCGCCCGCCATCAAGGGCCCCGGATGGTCGAAGCGGCCCGTTCGCCGCTTCTCCTGGAACCCTAGGCGACGCCGAAATTGATCAGGTTACGAACGGGGGCGCCCGATTTCAGCATCGCGAAGCCCTCGTTGATCTGGTTCAGCGTCACCTGGCCGGATACCAGCGTATCCAGCTTCAGCCGGCCCTGGCGCCACAGCTCCAGCAGCCGGGGCATATCCACCCGGAACCGGTTACCGCCCATGCTGGTGCCCTGGATCTTGCGGTCGCGCAGGAAGTCCGCACCGTGCAGCTCGATCTTCGTGCCGAACGGGATCATCCCGATGATCGTGGCCACACCGCCCGGACGCAGCATCGCGAAGGACTGCTCCGCCGTGGCCTTCAGGCCGATGGCTTCGAACGAGTAAGGCACGCCCTTGCCATCAGTCAGGTCCTTCACCGCCGCCACCGGATCGACGTTAGAGGCGTTGATGGTATGCGTCGCGCCCATTTCCTTGGCTTTTTCCAGCTTGGAGGAGTTGGTGTCGATCGCGATGATCCGCTCCGCCCCCGCGATCGCCGCGCCGTTCACCGCCGACAATCCGATCCCGCCGCAGCCGATCACCGCGACCGTGCTGCCGGCTTCGACTTTCGCGGCATGGAACACGGCACCGACTCCGGTCATCACGCCGCAGCCGACCAATGCGGCCCGATCCAGCGGGATTTCCTTGTTGATCTTTACCACCGCGTGCTCATGCACCAGCATCTGTTCGGCGAACACCGACAGATTGAATGCCTGGTGCAACACCTGGCCCTTCCACTTCAGACGCCGAGCGACGCCGGGCAGCAGCTTGACCTCGTTGTTGTCGCAGAGGTTGGTGTGGCCGGTGGTGCAATACTCGCACTCGCCGCAGAACACCGACAGACAGGTGATCACATGGTCGCCGGGCTTCACATAGGTGACGTCCTCGCCCACGGCTTCCACCACCGCCGCGCCTTCATGGCCCAGTATCGCGGGCGTCGGGTAGGGGTACAGACCTTCCATGAAGTGCAGGTCGGAGTGGCACAGTCCGGCATATGCGGTGCGAAGCAGGACTTCCCGCCGTTTCGGCTTCTCGATCTCCACATCCTCAATGGTCAGCGGCTGGTGCGCGGCGTGAAAGACTGCGGCTTTCATGATTGGTTTCCTCCGGTTTTGTATCCCGGAGGAAAGCCTAGACGGGTTACGCGCCAACGCCAATGCTTGCGCACACCGGGCGCGTGGCGCGCGCCGCCGATCCGGGCGGCTATTTCGGCGGGGTCTGGGCGGGCGGCGTGCCGCTGCCCATCGATTCGCCGGACATGCCCGCCGTGCCAGCGGAGTCGTCATGCGTTGACATGCTGCCTGGCGTGGAGGCATCGAACGCCTGGCCGCTGCGGGCTGCCTCCAGGCTTTCCTCGTTCAATTTGTCCACCGCGGAATCCCCGGTTTCGTCGCTTTTGGCCGGCATCGCCTCATGCGACCGGAGCGATTTCATGTGTTCGCCCATGGACTTCATATCGGACGGCTTGCCCGGCATACCGGGATTTTGCACCGCCGAATCCTCCTGCGGGGCAGCGTGATTGTCCTGTGCGAAAGCGGGTGCGGCGGCGAGCACCGATATGGCGCATATGGCCAGATGAAAGCTTGTTCTTGTCATTTTCGTCTCCTTCGTGATTTTCGCGGGGCGCTGTCCCCGGCGGAACAACATCGCAAGTGGGGCTGAAGTGGATCGGCCGTCCATCAATTCCGGGTGCGCCAAACCGATATTCGGACTTGCGGGCGGATCGGTTCGGCGCTATCGGAAGTGTTATGAGTAACGCTGTTTCTGTTTCGCGATTTTGGTACCGCTGGTATTCCCCGGCGGCCTAGGATCATGCACGGATAGCAAGACCCCAAAAGCCGCCTCATCCAGGCGGCTTTCGTATTTTTACCCCGGAATCCGCTGAAGATGGATCGGCCCTGGAACCCCAACCAAGGAGCCCACCATGAACCGCAGCAGTTTCGATTTCGATGTCATTACCGGCCCGACGATCCGGCCCATCCCCAAACCGCCCGCCAAACCCGCGGCGGACCAGCAGAAGCCCACCCCGGAACCAGACGCCACCGGCGGGAAATGACGGCTTGATTGTCGCAGCCGCCCGATTAGGCTACTGCTCGGTAGCCTCATCGGGCCAACGAATACCACCCAACGACTGCGACAGGGAAGCACGCCATGAAGCTGATGTGGTTTCATCTGATGCCTTACACCGAACTGCCGGAGGACTTCAAACAGAAGCACCCTTCGGTCTGGGTTGATATCCATTCCTCGCTGTTCGATCCGAAGCGCGCACATCTGATGTACAACGACTTCATGGATGAGCTCGAATACGCCGCTGATTGCGGATACGATGCGATCTGCGTGAACGAGCACCATTCCAATGGCTACGGGCTGATGCCCTCGCCCAACCTGATCGCGTCCTCGCTCGCCCGCCGCACCACCGACGCCACGATCTGCGTCATGGGCAATTCGCTCGCGCTGTACAACCCGCCAACGCGGGTGGCCGAGGAATTCGCCATGATCGACGTCATTTCCGGCGGGCGGCTGATCGCGGGATTCCCGGTCGGCACGCCGATGGACGGGTGCTTCGCCTATGGCCAAAATCCCAGCCAGTTGCGCGACAGGTATCTGGAAGCGCACGATCTGGTGATGAAGGCGTGGCAGGAGAAAGACACGTTCGCCTTTAACGGCCGGTTCAATCAGCAGCGCTACGTCAACATCTGGCCACGCCCGATCCAGCAGCCGCATCCGCCGATCTGGATCCCCGGCGGCGGGTCGGTGGAAACCTGGCAGTGGTGCGCCGAGATGGACTACGTGTACTGCTATCTGTCCTACTACGGCCACAAGGTCGGCAAGGCCACGATGGACGGGTTCTGGGCCGAAATGGACCGGCTGGGTAAGGACCGCAATCCGTACCGGGCCGGCTTCGCGCAAACCGTGTGCGTGGCGGAAAGCCGCGACCAGGCGATGGAGATGTATCAAGACGCCGCCGAATACTTCTTCGGCCGCTGCCTGCACGTCGATCCACGTTTCGCCGCGCCGCCAGGCTATACCACGGAGGAAACGATGCGCTTCGGCCTGACCAGTCAGGTTAGTGCCGCCGCCGCCAGATCCCTGGCCCGTCCGACCGAGATGAAAGAGCTGGTCGATTCCGGCTATATCGTCATTGGCAGCCCCAGCCAGGTAACCGAACAGATTGTCGAACTGGCCGAGAACCTTAATGTCGGCAACTTGATGCTGTTGATGCAGTTCGGCAACATGAATAAGGACCTGACGCGCTACAACACCAGGATGTTCGCCGAAAAGGTAATGCCGACGCTGAAGAAGTTCTATGCGGAGTGGGAACACCGCTGGTGGCCCCGGCCAATGGACGACAGTCTGCGCGCAGATGTCCCGGCATGGGGGCCGACACTGCGGGCGGCGGAGTAAGCCGGCCTTACCGGTCCCCCAACCCCGGCAGCGCGGGGGCACCGGGGGACCGCAGCGCCAGCACCTTGAACAACTGACCCATTGCCTCGGGGTCCGCCAGCCGCCGCGCGGCCTGCATCAGCGCGGATGCTTTTGCCGGCTGGCCGCGGGCCAGACGTTCGGTGCGCTGGAACAGACCCAGTGCCGACAGAAATGCGCCTTGCGTTTCCGGGCCTTGGACAGCCGAACCCGACGCCCGGGCAACAGCCGCGAGATCGGCGAAATCGACATGCGCGGTCAGGTCCGCCGATCCGGCGACGGCCAGCGGATTGACCGGGCGTTTGTCCGCCAGCGCCTGCAAGCTGTCGCCCGCCGCACTGCGCGCGGGGCCATAGTCCAGGAACAGGGCCGCTCCGGGCTGCCGGCACAGGCGCGCCGCGACCGCGGCGACGAAGCCGCGCGCGGGTTCGTTCAACTCGACGATATCGCCGTCCCCGGCGGCTCGGCCGGGTGGAACATCCCCCGCAAATGCGGGACGTTCCGTCCATTCGCCACCCGCCACGAAACGCTCTGTCCAGCCATCGCCCCGGCGGACGAACTGCCGAATCGGCAGGGCATCGAGGAATTCGTTCGCGAGCAGGATCAGCGGCGCGTCCGGCACGCTGGCCAACTCGTCGTGCCATACCGCGCCGGGAATACGTGCGGCTTGCACGGCTCGCAGGCGCGGTGATGTCTCGATCAGATGCACCTGCAGTGCCGCACCGAAGGCGGGCACCGCCCGGCGGATGGCCCGCAATGCATCCGCCATCAGCGTGCCGCGGCCCGGCCCGGCCTCGGCCAGGATAACCGGCGCCGGCCTGCCCAGCGACTGCCAGACGACGGCCGCCCACAGCCCGACGATTTCGCCGAACACCTGGCCGATCTCCGGGGACGTCGTGAAATCGGCGAACGGGTCGTGCGTTGCGTAATAGATCGCGTTGGCCCGGGCCATGAACCGGTCCAGCCGTTCCGCGACGGGGTCGGTTGCCGCCATGAGCCGGGCCGTTAGCCGGCCGGCCGGGCCACGCGCGCCCGGGCGATCAGCCACAAGCCGGCCATCAGCATCGGGATCGAGAGTATCTGCCCCATCGTCGTGCCGAACGACAGAAAGCCGAGAAATGCGTCCGGTTCGCGGAAATATTCGGCGATAATCCGAGCGACGGCGTAGCCGCAGAGGAATATCCCGGTGAGCATGCCGAAGCGGTTTCGAATCGCCTCCCGCCGGGACAGCACGAACATCAGCGTCGCCAGCAGCAAGCCCTCCATCAGGGCTTCGTACAACTGGCTGGGGTGGCGCGGAACCATGCCGCCGCGCGGGAAGAGCATCGCCCAGGGTAGCCATTCCGGTGCCGGACGGCCCCAGAGCTCGCCGTTGATGAAATTGGCGATCCGTCCCAGGCCGAGCCCGATCGGCGCGACGACCGCAACCCGGTCGGCGAAGCCCAGCAGCGGAATGGCGTTGCGCCAGCAGAAGATGGACACCGCGATGGCGACCCCCAGCATGCCGCCATGAAAGCTCATGCCGCCTTCCCAAACAGCCAGGATTTTCGACGGGTGCGCCAGATACACCCCGGGCTGATAGAACAGCACATAACCAAGCCGGCCACCCAGCACGACGCCCAAGGTCGCCCAGGTCAGGAAATCGTCCACCTGCAACTCGCTGGCGACGGCGGGGGCCTGACGCACCAGCCGGCGCA
>JAKBCJ010000272.1 GCA_021807975.1 Pseudomonadota bacterium
GCATGTGCCTAAACCTCCAGCCGGCGGGCGATGCTGCGCACCAGGAAGAACGCAACGATATTGGCCAGGATGATCGCGACGACGCCGCCGGCCGAGGCGCCGCCGATATCGTACTGCAGCAACGCGCGGGCGTAGATCAGGAACGCCAGGTTGGTGGTTGCGTTGCCGGGGCCGCCCGAGGTTGTGACAAAGATTTCAGCGAACACCGTCAGCAGGAAAATCGTTTCGATCATAATCACCACGCCCATGGCGCGCGACAGATGCGGCAGGGTGATGAAGTAGAATTGCGCCAGTGGTCCGGCGCCGTCCATGCGCGCGGCCTCTTTTTGTTCATTGTCCAACGACTGAACGGCGGTCAGCAGAATCAGCAGCGCGAACGGCAGCCATTCCCAGGATACGATGGCGATGATGGAGGCGAGCGGAAACTGCGCGAACCAATCGACCGGCTGTAATCCGATCGTGCTGGCGAGCGCGCCGAACACCCCGTAAATCGGGTGCATCAGCAGGTTCTTCCAGATCAGCGCGCTGACCGTCGGCATGACGAAGAACGGAGAGATCGCCAGAACGCGCGCGATGTTCCTTCCGGCAAACGGCTGGTTGAACAGAACGGCGAGCAGGGTGCCCAGGCCCACGGTAATGACCAGTACCGATGCGAGCAGGACCAGGGTGGTTCGCAGCGAGACCCAGAAATCCGGATCGGTGACCAGGTACGCGTAGTTGTCGATGCCGGCGAATCCGCGCACCGACGGATCGATCAGGTTGTAGTACTGGAATGAAAACCATAGCGTCATGACCAGCGGGACGATCATCCATGCCAGCAGGACGATGATCGAGGGCATGACTAAAAGCGGGGCGACCTTTCGGGTCGCCGCCGCCTCTGAGTCGAATGTTGCCGTGTCAGGGTTCGATGTCGCCGACATGGCGGACCCCGCTAGTTTTTGGGATATCCGGCTTGGTGCATCGTGCGTTCGGTTGCGGCCTGCGCGGCCTTCAGCGCCTGGTCAACCGTCGTTTGTCCGGTCAGCGTCCCTGCGATGGTTTGGCCGACCTGCGTGCCGATACCCTGGAATTCCGGGATAGCGACGAACTGGGCGCCCTGATACGGCCGCGGCTGCTTGGTCTGTCCATTGGGGTTGGCCACCTCGATTGCCTTGCGGACGAACCCGGCGAACGGCGCCGCCTTCTGATAGTTGGCATTTTCATAGGTGGATACACGGGTGCCGGGCGGCACGGAAACCCAGCCATTCGTCTTGGCGACGAGCTGGATATACTCTTTCGACGTTGCCCAGGTCACGAAAGCCCGGGCGGCATCCTTCTGCTTGGATGAAGCGGGGATCGCGAGGTTCCAGCTCCAGAGCCACGTCGGCGCGCCGGCAAAGTCGCCGGTCGGCATCGGCGCGAAACCAACCTTGTCGGCGACGGACGACTGTTTCTTGTCGTACAGCATGCCACCCGCGACCGTGGCATCGATCCACATGCCGCAATGGCCGCTGGCGAACAGCGCCAGATTTTCGTTGAACCCGTTGGAGGTCGCGCCCGGCGGGCCATCGGCCTTCAGAATGTCGTCGTAGAATGTAATCGCCTTGTGCCACGCCGCGCTGTCAATCGCCGGCTTCCACTGCATGTCGAACCACTGGCCACCCTCGGCGTTCACCAGAGAGGTGACATAGGCCATGTTCTCGCCCCAGCCGGGCTTGCCGCGCAGGCACATGCCGTAGATTTTGTTCGCCTTGTCGGTGATCTTGTCGGCGAAGCCGCGAATCTGGTCATAGGTTGGGGCCTCTGGCATCTTGATGCCGGCCTTCTTGAACAGATCGGTGCGGTAATAAGTCATCGCACTTTCGCCGTAGAACGGCAGGCCGTACAACTTGCCCTCGTAAGTCAGGCCGGCGCGCACGGGCTTCAGCAGATCGTCAACGTCATAGGACGCCGGCAGGTTGTCCATCGCCGCCAGCCATCCCTGTTTTGCCCAGATCGGCACTTCGTAGTTGCCTATAGTCAGGATATCGAACTGCCCGGCCTTGGTGGCGATATCCGTGGTAACGCGCTGGCGCAGGACGTTTTCTTCCAGCACCACCCAACGCAGGTGGATATCCGGGTGCTGCTTCTCGAACTCAGAGGACAGCTTCTGCATCACGACCATGTCACCATTGTTTACGGTCGCGATGGTGATCGTGGAGTCGGCCCTGGCGGCGCTGGCGCCGGCCACGAGCATGACCGCGCCAGTAACGGCCGCGGCGACTCTGCCTTGTGGAACACGAACCATTCTTGGTTTCCTCTCAGTTTCCTGCCTTCTCCCGGCAGGTTTATCGTAACTCCCACGGGCACTCTTGTTGGTCAACGACATTTTCCGCCGTCTTGTTTCAGAAGCCGAGCAGTGCCGATGCTTCGGTCAGGGTCTGCCGGGCGCCGCTGGAATACAGTAACGCAAGCCAGCGGCCGACGGCGGTTCGCAGGCGCTCGTCCGCGCCCGTCGCGCCGAACAAGGCGGTTATCCCCAGCAGCGGACGCGGATCCGAACCGCCCTCGATCGCCTTCGCGCGCAACTCGGCCGCCAGCGGATGGCGGACATCGATCGGCTGGCCCTGTTCGTCCTCGCCCCGCACCCGGCGCAGCCATGCGGCAAGCGCGAGCGACAGAAGCTCCACCGAATCGCCGGTGCGGAGCCGGTCCCGGATCGGATCAACCAGGATATTGAGCGGCGCATCGGTGTTGACCCGTTCCACCGTGTCGCGGATCGCGGGGTTGGCGAACCGCTCGATCAGGGTCGCCTTGTATTGGGCGAGGTCTATTCCCGGCACGTCCGGCAATGTCGGCCCGGTTTCGCGGTCCATCAGCGCCGCCATGAACCGGGTGATTAACGGATCGGCCATGGATTCGGCGATGGTGACATAACCGCACAGCCGGCCCATCCCGGATACCGCAAGGTGGCTGGCATTCAGCAGCCGCAGCTTCATGAACTCATAGGGTGCCACGTCGTTCACGAATTGCGCGCCGACGGTCTCCCAGGCCGGGCGGCCCGCGGGAAAGTCGTCCTCGATCACCCACTGAGTGAAGGTCTCCGATACCACCGGCCAGCGGTCGATCACGCCATGTTGTTCAGAGAGGGCGGCGATATCGTCTTCCGTTGTCACCGGGGTGATGCGATCGACCATGGTGCTGGGAAAATGCGCGT
Source organism: Pseudomonadota bacterium (assembly GCA_021807975.1). Classification (GTDB taxonomy): domain Bacteria; phylum Pseudomonadota; class Alphaproteobacteria; order Acetobacterales; family Acetobacteraceae; genus Rhodopila. Next base: position 3,176 of record JAKBCJ010000272.1, read on the forward strand.
TGGCGGCGATCCAATCCGCCAGCTTCGGGTCGCGCAGCGCTGCCAGCGCCAGCACGGCGTCGCGCAGCACGGTGCCGTTGTGTTGGATGTTGTCGCAACTCAGGGCGGTGAATGGCGGCAAGCCCGCGGCCATACGCCTGCGATAGGCCTCCGCCACGATGCCGATCGCACTGGCCGGTTGGTCAGGCTGGGCAAGATCCTTGAGAACCAGCGGATGTTCCGGATCGAGCCGCTTGGTGGAGCGGTTCAGGCAATAGCCATGTTCGGTGACGGTCAGGCTGACGATACGGATTTTTGGATTGTCGATCGCGCGCAACAGGGCGGCACTGGATTCGCCGGCAAATATGACATCGGCCAGCGAGCCGATGACGGCCGCGGTTTCGCCCGAAGCCCCCCGTTCGACCAGTGTGTAAAGGTGATCCTGCGGCGCGAGGCTGTCCTTCATCTTGCGGTCGGCCGGCATCAGGCCCGCGCCGACGATGCCCCAGGCCAGGGCGTCATCCCCATTCTGCATCAGCTCATGCGTGTATCGGGCCATGTGCGCTCGGTGGAACCCGCCCAGTCCCAGGTGGACAATCCCGCCCGTCACCTTGGATGGATCGTAGCGCGGCACCGAAACCTCCGGCGACAGGCGGCCAAGGTTGGCGCGGTTGAGCGGAATGGGCTGCATGACGGTTTTCCCCCGGGCGTACGAAGCGGCATCGGCCGGGAGAGAATGCAGAGCCGGTCCCGGCGGTCAATCGTGGTATTATACCAGCGGCCCGAACGGCCGACTGGTATGCGCGCGGGGTTGGTGGGGCGGCCGCGCGCCAAATCGATAGGTATGCGCGCGGGGTTGGTGGGGCGGCCGCGCGCCAAATCAATAGGATACCAGCCGACCGCCGACTGACAAAAGAGTCGAAGCCTCGGGCGGCTGGTATTATGCCACCGTACGCCCGAAACCATGACGGGCGATCGCCGGAATCGACAGGGGTTGGTGTAAGGAATGTCCCAAACCAGCCAGGGGATGTCCAGATGCCACGCATGAACACGGCCGAGGCCGTTATCGAATCGCTTCTGACACACGGGATCGACACGTTGTTCGCGTTGCCGGGGGTTCACAACGACCCGCTGTTCGATGCCGCGCACCGCGCATCCGGCCGCATCCGGGTGATCCACCCGCGGCATGAGCAGACGGCGGCCTATATGGCGCTGGGGGCGGCATTGGTCACCGGCAGGCCACAAGCGTTCGCGGTGGTGCCGGGGCCGGGGATTCTGAACGCCTCGGCGGCGTTGCTGCTGGCCAGCGCGATGGGCGCGCCGGTTATCGCGCTGGTGGGGCAGATCCCATCCTTCGCCATCGACCAGGGCCATGGGCATCTGCATGAAATCCATGACCAGATCGGGTTGCTGCGGCACATCGTGAAATCCGGCGAACGCATCCGCTCCCCGGCCGAGGCATCCCGGCGCGTTGCGATGGCGATCGAGGCGGCGATGTCAGGCCGCATCGGACCGGTGGCGCTGGAATGCGCGATCGACGTGTGGGGGCAGGCGGCGGAGGTTGCCCTGACCGCGCCGCTGCCGATTGTGCCACCCTGCGCGGATCCGGACGCGATTGCCGCGGCGGCGGCGATCCTGGCCGGCGCGAAGCGGCCGTTGATCGTGGTCGGCGGCGGCGCTTTGGGTGCGGGGCCGGAGGTGCAAGCGGTGGCGGAACTGCTGCATGCCCCGGTGTCGTCGTTTCGGCGCGGGCGTGGAACGATCCCCACGAACCATCCGCTGGCCGTGTCGTTCACCGAGGGTCACGCACTATGGAAAACCGCCGACGCGGTGCTGGCGATTGGGACGCGGCTGTATTGGCAGCAAAGCAACTGGGGCGTGGATGACGCGCTGCCAATCGTGCGGCTGGACATCGACCCGGACGAAATCGGGCGGTTCCGCAAGCCGGCGTGCGGGTTACTGGGCGATGCCGCGACGACCTTGCGGGCGTTGCTGCCGGCATTGAAAGGCCACTGGCGGCCCAATCCGGACCTGCCGGCCGTAAGGGCCGCTTTCGCCGGCCGGTTGGAGCGGCAACAGCCGCCGATGGCATTCCTGCGCGCGATCCGGTCGGCTTTGCCGGATGACGGCATTTATGTGGAGGATGTGACTCAGGTCGGGTTCGCCAGCCGGTTGGCGTTTCCCGTACCGGGGCCGCGATTGTTCCTGTCGCCGGGGTATCAGGACACCTTGGGGTGGGGATACGGGACGGCGCTGGGGGCCGCTGCCGCCGCACCGAACCGGAAAATTGTGCTGGTCTCCGGCGATGGCGGGTTCATGTTCCAGGCGGCCGAACTGGCGACCGCGATGCATCACAAGCTGCCGGTCGTGGCGGTGGTGTTCGACGACGGGGCATTCGGCAACGTCAAGCGCATCCAGGCGCAGGGCTACGGCAATCGCTCGATCGCCAGCGACCTGACCAACCCGGATTTCGTCCGCTTCGCCGAGAGTTTCGGAATGGCGGCGTTCAAGGCCACCTCTCCCGAGGGGTTGGAACACGCGCTGCGGAAGGCGTTCGCGTTGAATGCCCCGGCATTGGTCCATGTCCCGGTTGGGGAGATGCCCAGTCCGTGGGATATGATCCTGCTGCCCCGCGTGCGCGGGCCCGAGGGCCGCCCGGCTCTTCCTTGACGCCGCTTTGATGTCTCTTGCTGGGGTCGGCCTGCTGCCGGCCTGTGCACGAAATTGCCGTCGCCGTCGGAGGCGAGCAGGCCCCTTCACGGCAACGCACCGACGATTGCCTTGGTCGCTGGCTATGTCAGGACGATGTGTCTTCGCTTTTGGCGCCATCTCCGTCGAAGATCAGTAATGACATTCGGCCACAAGACTTACCCGAAGACCGTTGGCCCGAAGACCGTTGGCCGGAAGTCAGCGGGTAAAGGGTTCCGGTAGAGTGGGTTGATATAGCCCGGGCGATAAGCCCACGATCATGCAACAGGGGGGTGTAATCATGCTGTGCGAGTTCTGTGGTGATCCTGACGGTCGGCATTTCCACGCGCTACCACGCCGGCGGCAACTGGTTGGGCTCGCCGCCGCGGCGGTGGGAATGGGGTTTCTCGGCGTGCCGGCCCGGGCCAGGGAAGCTAAGGCGCCTCCGAAGCCGGGGAACGTACTGACGCCCGACGCGGCGTTGCACGAACTGATGCAGGGCAACAGCCGCTATGCGCAGGGCCTGACCCGGCGGCACGATTTTCGCTCTGAACGCGCATCGCTGGTCGCCGGGCAGAACCCTTATGCCGGCATCTTGAGCTGTGCGGATTCCCGGGTCGCGCCGGAGTTCGCCTTCGACAGCGCCCGCGGCGACCTGTTCGTGGTCCGCGTCGCCGGCAACTTCCTGAACGACGACAACCTCGCGAGCTTTGAATATGGCGTGGCGGAGTTGCGTACCCCGCTGCTGATGGTGCTGGGCCA
>JAKBCJ010000273.1 GCA_021807975.1 Pseudomonadota bacterium
GCCGGAATATCCAGGTTATAGGATAAGATCAGCCCGCCTACCGACGACAGGCATGCCAGCAGCACCGATACCCGCACCTGCCCCGCGAGCGAATCGGACCAATGCCGAGCGGCGATGGCGGGCAACATCATGAGACCAACCGACATCAAAGTTCCCAGTGCAACGAAACCGGACACCACGCACAGCACCACCAGCACCAGGAACAGCAGGTGCCAAAGCCCGCCCCTGCCCGCGGTCGCAGCCATGAAACCGGGGTCCAGGCTTTCCAGCACCAGCGGGCGCCAGATCAGCGCCAGAACCGGCAGCGTGACGCTGGCTACGCCCGCCATCCCGAACAACGCGGCATCGTCCACCGCCAACACATTGCCGAACAGGATATGCGTCAGGTCCAGGCTATGCTGCGCGGAGATCAGCGCGACTCCGGCCGCCAGTGCCAGCAGGTACATGCCGGCGAGCTGGCTGTCCTCCCGCCCGCCTGTCCGGCGCGCCAGCCATCCGGCCGCCACCGCGACCGCCAAACCGGCAACCACGCCGCCGAGTCCCATGGCCCAGACCGACAGGCCGGCAACGATGGCGCCGACGGCGATGCCGGGCAGGACGCCGTGCTGCAAAACGTCGCTCATGAGGCTCATGCGGCGCAGCACCAGGAAAACTCCCAGCGGCGGCGCCGAAACCGAAAGCGCCAGGCACCCGGCCAGCGCTCGGCGCATAAAGCCCAGCGCGAACGGCTCCAGCAGGAAATCCAGCATCAGGCGGCCTGCAAACCCGGTTCGGGCATCGCGTCCCAGTGTCCGGTTTGATTGCTGAGCAGCAGGGTGTGCGGGAAGTGCTCTCGCACCAGTTCCATATCGTGCAGCACCGCGATTACGGTGCGGCGTTGCGCGTGCCAGTCCTGGATAACGGACAGCAGCAGGTGGGTTGTTTCGGCATCAACGGCGGTGAACGGTTCGTCCAGCAGGATCAGACTTGCATCCTGGACGATGGTGCGGGCGAACAGGACACGCTGGAACTGGCCGGCGGACAGGGCCTGGATCGGCCGGTTTTCCATGTCGCCCAGGCCGACACGCTGCAGCGCCGACCGGGTTGCCGCCAGCTTGTCCTTGCCGATGGAGCGGAATGGGCCGAGCCGGGTCGCCGCCAGGGCCACCACATCGCGGCAGGTGATCGGAAATGATCGGTCCAGGTGGCTGCCCTGCGCCAGCAACGCGATATCCCGCCGATGGAAGCCGTCCCAGTCGATTCGGCCGCCCGCCAGGGGGTGAAGCCCGGCAATCGCCCGCAGCAGAGTCGTCTTGCCGGAACCGTTGGCGCCGATCAGCGCGGTTTGGCTACCCGCCTCAAAGCGCCCCGACAGCCCGGACAGGATGACCCGGGTACCATGGCGCAACGTGATGTTATCAAGGACGATCACAATGCCCAGACCACTACGGCCCAAAGGCAGCACAGGGCCGCCGCCGCCAGAAGCAGGCGGGATCCGGCACCAGCGGTAGGGGACAAGGGGTCGATCATGGTTACAGTATAACATTGCACCCAGTTGGACGGAAGACCGTCACGCGCCTAAACAGGGCCCCGATGACCGAACCTGATCCCGATATCCTCGCCCGGCGAAGCCTGCGGAACCATCGCCTATTCGCCACCGGCCTGCTGCTGCTGATGGCAGCACTCACCCTGGCCACCTATTTCGTGCCGCCGACCTGGTGGTCCGGGTTGGTGCAAGCCGCCGCGAAGGCCGGGTTCATCGGCGGCATCGCCGATTGGTTCGCGGTCACCGCGCTGTTTCGCCACCCGTTGGGCATACCAATTCCGCATACCGCTATCATTCCCAACTCCCGCGCCCGCCTGGGCCAGGCGCTGGGGCGGTTCGTCGCCAACCATGTGTTCACCGGGCAGGAGGTATCCAACATGCTGCGGCGCCTGGATCTGCCCGGCATCATACACCGGTTCCTCGCGGACCCGGCGGCGGCGCATCCGGCGGCGGTGGCGCTGTCCGGCATGCTGCCCAAGCTGCTGACCAGCGTGGAGGACGGCCGCGCCCGGCGGGTCCTGGCCCGTGTGGTGCCGCGCATCGTCGGCGGCCCGGCATCGGGGCGGGTGGTGGCGCGCGCGCTGCACAATCTGGTCGATGGCGGGCGCCACCAGGAAGTGTTCGGTTTCATCCTGGGCCAGTTGAAGGCCGCGCTGGCCAGCCGGGAGGAGGCGCTGCGGTCGGCCATCGCCGAACGGGTGCGCGAACAAGGCGGCCGGCTGGTCGGCTGGGCGATCGGAGCGTCCGTCGCCCGCCGGGTGCTGGGGCTGATCAACGCCGAACTGGATAAAATGAGCCCTGACGGGTCGGACCTGCGGCTGGCCTTCGATGAGTGGGTGCGGCGGGAAATCGACCGTATGGAAACCGACCCGGCGCGCGCGGCGGAAGTGGGTGCGGCGATCAGGCGGGTGGTGGCGCATGAAACCATCCAGGCCTGGATGTGGGATGTCTGGGCGCGGATCCGCGTTGGGCTGGAATCGGACATCGCCAAACCGAACGGGCGGGTTGTCGCCTATGTCGAAGCGGCGCTGGGCAATCTGGGGGCGATCCTGGAAGCCGATCCCGCCGCCCGCGAACGGCTGCAATCGGCGGCCGAGGGGCTTATCCGCACGCTGCTGCCCAACGCCCAGACCCGCATCGCCGAATTCATCGGCCAGGTGGTCGCCAACTGGGACACGGCGACGGTGGTGAATCGGCTGGAGCTTCGGGTCGGCAGCGACTTGCAGTATATACGGGTGAACGGGACAATCGTGGGGTTTCTGGTCGGCGGGCTGCTGTACGCGGTGCTGGATACGCTGATCGGCTCGCGGTTCTCGTTTTAGGAAGGCTGGGTGCATGGTTCGGCTGTCGGTTCTCGACCAATCCACGATCGTTTCCGGGCGGTCGCCCGACGCCTCGATCCGCGAGAGCATCGCGCTGGCCGCGCATTGCGAGACGCTGGGCTATGACCGCTATTGGTGCGCGGAACACCACAACTCCGACAGTCAGGCGGGTACGGCGCCGGAAATCCTGATCGCCGCCATTGCCGCCACCACCCGACGTATTCGCGTCGGGTCGGCGGGGGTGATGCTGCCGCATTACGCGGCGTTGAAAGTGGCCGAACAGTTCCGGGTGCTGGACGCGATCGCGCCGGGCCGCATCGATCTGGGGCTGGGACGAGCGCCGGGGTCCGATGGCCGCACGGCCTATGCGCTGAACCCGCGCGCCGAAACCGCTTCAGACCAATTCCCGGCCGATGTGCGCGACCTGCTGGCCTGGGTGGCGGGGGAAAAGCTCGTCGAGGGCCATCCATTCCGCGATATCCGCGCCCAACCGTCCGGTCCGACGAAGCCACAGGTCTGGATTCTGGGCAGTTCCGACTACGGCGCCCAAGTGGCGGCCTATTTCGGCCTGCCGTTCTGTTTCGCCCATTTCATTGGCGACGGCCAGGGCGCGGCGCAGGCGATGGCGATGTATCGCGAGGGGTTCAGACCCAGTATGGACCTCCCTGCCCCACACGCCGCGATTTGCGTTTGGGCCATGGCGGCGCCGACGCAAGAGGAAGCCGCCTATCATTTCCGGTCCCGCGAGATGTGGCGACTGAACCGCGACCGGGGCATCTTCACGGCCCTGCTGTCGCCAGAGGAAGCGGCCGAACGGACATTATCCGACAGCGACCAGGCGCGACTTGAACGGTTACGCGCAGGCGCATTCTACGGCACGCCGGATGTCGTGGCCGGCAAGCTGAACGCCCTGGCGGCGGCACACGGGGTGGAGGAGATCGCCATTCTGACCACACTGCACGATCCGGAGGCGCGCCGGCGGTCATACGAATTGCTGGCGCGGGCGATGATTCCGCCCGCCGATCCTACACCGTGAACTGTTCCGCGATGATCCGTTCCGACAGGCCCTGATCCGGGTCGAACAGCACGGTCACGGTGACGGTTCGATCCTCGCTGACCGCGACAGAGACTACGTCGCGGACCTCGGTGAAATCGGCGACGGCGGCGGTGGGGCGTTTGTCGGTTTCCAGCACCTCAAACAGCACATCGGCGTTGCTGGGCAGCAAGGCGCCGCGCCAACGCCTTGGGCGGAACGCACTGATCGGGGTCAGCGGCAGCAGGTTAGCGGATAGCGGCACGATCGGCCCGTGGGCGGACAGGTTATACGCGGTCGATCCGGCGGGGGTGGAGATCAGCACGCCGTCGCACGACAACTCCTCCAGCCGCACGCGTCCATCGACCGATATCCGAATTTTCGAGGCTTGGCGAAGCTGGCGCAACAGGCTGACTTCGTTAAACGCCAGGGCTTCCTCGACCGATCCGGTCGCGGTGACCGCGTGCATCCGCAGCGGGTGCAGTTCGGCGGCCTGGGCGCGGGACAGACGGGCGGGCAGATCGTGCTCGCTGTAGGGATTCATCAGAAAGCCGACCGACCCGCGGTTCATGCCGTAAACCGGCACGTTCAGCACCAGCACCTGATGGATGGTTTCCAGCATGAAGCCATCACCGCCAAGCGCGACCACGATTTTCGCCCGATCCAGCGGGCATTCGCCATAACGGGCGATCAGGGCGTTCCTGGCTTCAGTGGCGATGGGCGTTGGCGCGGCTACGAAAGCGATCTGATCGGCCAGGATGCCGCGGTCCTCGACTGCCGGGGGTCCCAAGGGCACCACGCCACCCGGGCGCTCGGCCTGAACGTCGGTCAAATGCGCTTCCTGTGTTCAAGCACGGGCATATCGCCGCGAATTTTCTTCGTCAGATCGAGGTCAATCCGAGCGGTGGTCCAGCCGACGCCGTCGGAGGCAAGAGCGACGACGTGGCCCCATGGGTTGACCACCATGGAATGACCATACGTGAAACGCGGGTCGCCCTTGCCCTCCAGATGCTTACCCCACGTCGCCGGGGCGACCATCCAGCACTGGGTTTCGATGGCTCGGCCGCGAAGCAGTGCCTCCCAGTGGTCCTTACCAGTGGCCAGGGTGAAGGCGCTGGGCAGGAAGATGATGTCCGCGCCCTGTTCGCGCAGCTTCCAGAACAGGTCCGGGAAGCGGATGTCGTAACAGATCGCGCAGCCGACCGTCAGGCCGCCGGCTTCGTAGGTCACGACCTCCTCCCCGGCGCCATAGCTTTTGCTTTCGCGGTAGCCGGTCCCGTCTGGGGCGACGATGTCGAACAGGTGCATCTTGCGATAGCGCGCCACCTCCGTGCCGTCCGGGTTGAATACCACGGTGGTGTTGAACAGTTTCTCCGGCCCCTGTTCGATGATCGAGCCGCCATGGACGTGGATATTCATCCGGCGCGCGGTGTCGCGCAGAAACTCATAGGCCTCGCCGCCGGGTTCGTTGGAGCCTTTAGGCGGCAAAACCTCGGCATTGGCGATGCGCGTGGCCCTGTCGCCGCCCAGCGAGTCCCAGACTTCGGGCAGGCTGACAATGCCGGGCCGATCCTGCTCGACGGCGGCCTCGATCAGGCGGCGCGCCTGCGCGATGTTGTCTGCCTTGTTAGAGCCGGGATTCATCTGCATCGCACTGACGCGCATTATCGGGCTCCGTTTCGTCGTGGCCAGAAGGATATGGGCCGGAATCATACGGGCGGGAGAGAAGCGTATCCGGGGGCTGGACGCAACCGGGGCGGCGCGGTGAAATGCTGCGATGCGAAAGAAGGAGGGCGCGGATGCGGCGGATCACGGTGTGGGACCTGCCAGTGCGGCTGTTTCACTGGCTGCTGGCGGTTCTGATCGCCGCCGCTTGGGTGACGCAGGAATATTTTTCGATGGACTGGCACATGCGGGTGGGTTGGGCGATTCTGACCCTGCTGCTGTTCCGCGTGATCTGGGGCTTCGTTGGCAGCGACACCGCCCGGTTTGTCCGCTTCCTGCGCAATCCGGCTGAGGCCGCCCGCCATCTGGCCCACCTGACCCGGCGCGAACCGGATCGGGAGGTGGGCCACAACGCGGCTGGCGGGTGGATGGTGCTGGCTATGCTGGTGCTGATCGCGGTACAGTGCGGGTCAGGCCTGTTCGCCAACGACGATGGCGATGCCGAGGGTCCGCTGATGCACCTTGTCGGTAAGGACCGCAGCGATTGGCTGAGTCATATCCACTCGGTCAATTTCAAGCTGATCGAGGCGGCGGTTCTGCTGCACATCCTGGCGGTCGTCGCCTATGCGGTGCTGAAACGACAGAACTTGGTGCGGCCGATGCTGACCGGCAGAAAGACGATGCCGGCGGACATCCCTGCCCCCGGGCTGGTCAATCCCGTTTGGGCGCTGGTTGCACTGGCTGCCGCGGCCGGGGGGGCGAGTTGGATATGGACGCGGTAGCGGCCTCCGCCGGCACCGTGTCGGCGAGAGTGGTTGTTTCCCCGCGCCCTATCCCCCCACCCGTTCGTCCGAATTGACCCCAAGCTGCTTCAGCTTCCGGTGCAAGGCAGACCGTTCCATGCCGACGAATTGGGCGGTGCGGGAAATGTTGCCGCCGAAGCGCAGCAGTTGAGCGTGCAAATACTGCGTTTCGAACAAGTCCCTGGCTTCGCGCAGCGGCAGAGACATGATGTCGGCGGCAGGGTCGATGTTCAGCAGGGCCGGCGCCCTGGAGCCG
>JAKBCJ010000274.1 GCA_021807975.1 Pseudomonadota bacterium
TCATCGCGAATGTCCTGCTTGGTCATTCGGAGATCGCGGGCGTGACGAAAGCGCACCCAAAACAAGTCGGCGCCCGCGGCGATGCCCTGGGCAGACAGTCCGGCGGCAAACAGGTGGAAACTTGGTTCGATCAGTGCTGTCAGCAATTTTCGCGGATCCCCCCCGGGCAGGTCCATCAAGGCCTCCCAGTCTCCTTTGGTGCAGGATCGAAGGACCACGACGAACACTCCCAACTTTGCAAGGGACTTAATCAGTTCCACAATGCCGCTTAATCCAAAGATACGTTTGATTCCCGCGATAGGACTGGCTCGCTGGAGTTGCGGCGCCAGCGCCCCCGGATGCAGGAGAAATCGGGTTTGCAACAAGACGATCGCCGCCCCCGCGAACGCCGCTGCGAGGAGAAACGGCAGAATTGCCATCAATGTTTCGGTCACTACAAGGTGCATTTCCCCTGGTCCGAGTGCCGCCTTCTGTCCGGCGGTTGAAAAGGACAGCACCATATACGATAGAAAATCACGAATGGTCGTCTTCAACCGCAGTGACATGACGTAAGCAACAGCCGCCACGGTTGCGAACGCCGTGAACTCTCCGGAAAGCGGTACCTGCCCCTCTTCACGCGCCTGATCCAGGTGCCTGGCGGTTGCTGTTTCCGTCCGTTCGCCGCTTTGATCATCCCCGGCCATCAGCCCGCACTACCGGGAAGCGTGTTCATAAACGCGGCGACCTCATTGCGCCAGGCCAGGACGATCGCGCCAGAGGTCATGGCGAGCAGCGCCAAACCGACCATAATCTGCCCCGGCATGGAAACGAAATAGATCTGCATACGGGGCACCACCCGGGTGACAAGTCCCATCGCCAAATTCCACGCCACCGCAGCGACCACGAAGGGCGACGCGAGTTGGACGGCTAATCCGAATTCGACACCGGCGGCATGAACCGCAACCTGGAGATTCTCCCCGAATGGCGGCATGTGGCCTGGCGGAATGAGCCGGAACAATCCCGTCAGCGCGATCAACAGTTGGGTGTAGAGATCCGTCGCCAGCAGTATGACTGGTATGCCAAATGAAAATAATTTGGCCAGCGCGCCAGACTGTGCCCCCAGTTCGGCATCGGGTTGCAGAATGGACGACAGCCCAACCAAATATCCGATAAGCTGCGCGGCGACGGGCAGTGCCAGGACCACGACACGGGCGATCCAGCCGAAAGAGAGGCCGGTAACAACCTCGCCCGCAACCATAAGAGCCAGGTTCAGGCTCATCGCTGGCAACGGGGGAACCAAGGGCTGAACCGCGGGCAGCAACAGGATGGTAAGACCGAGCGCGAGGCCGATTCTGACGATTGCCGGCGATCCGGCTTCGCCTACGCCGGGCAGCAACGCCATGGCAGCACCAACCCTGGCCAACACCAGGACAAAAGCTGGTGCCCAGGCGGTGATTTCCGCGATGTCAAAATTCACGAACCACCAATGGCGATGATCCGGTCAAAAACCCGGTGCGCGAACCCTGCCAGGGTTGCCGTCATAAACGATGCAAGCATCATCAGAGTCAGACCGATCGCGAATATCTTTGGCAGGAACGCGAGTGTGGATTCGTTGATCTGAGTGACCGCCTGTATAAATGAAATGAGAAGGCCGACTAACAGCGCGACACCAAGTATCGGCACGCACAACTTCATCGTTACGATCATGCAGTCGTGTATCAATGCGCCGACATCTGCCTCGTTCATCGATCAGATCGGCATCTTGATGATGTCTTGATAGGCCTGCACCACACGGTCACGAATAACGGTCGCGGTCTGCAACGTCATCGCCGCGTGCGACAGGGCAGTCACGACCTCGGTAAGATTGCCGCCGCCGCTGATTGCCTGCATCGCTTCGCTGTCGGCGGTGTGCCCGGTTTGAATCGCCTGATCGATCGCCTGCCGCACAGCCCCGCCGAAGCTTCCCTGCGTGTCCGCCGCAGCGCCTGACGGTGCATTTTTCGAATATGCCCGGGCAGCAGCTGATGGCGTAACAACGATCGTCGGGATCGTCGTCATTTCAGCAGATCGATCGTTTTATTCAGCATGCCGCGGGTCGCCTGCATGGCCGAAAGATTGGCGCTGTACGAACGCTCCGCCTCTCGCATGTCCATGATCTCCACGAAGGTGTTGACGTTCGGCAGCTTCACGTAACCCTTGGGATCGGCGGCGGGATTCGATGGATCGTAGCGTAACGGCAGATCGCTGTTATCGACGCCGATAGCCTTCACCCGGACGGTGTCCACGCCCGCCGCACGATCGACCGCACTTTCAAAGGTGATTGTCTTTCGGCGGTATGGTTCGCCGCCGGGGGATGACCCGGTCGTGTCCTGATTGGCGATATTTTCAGCGATAACCCGAAGACGTCTGGTTTGGGCATCCATACCGGTCGCGGATACATTCAGCGCCTGATTAAGATCATTCGCCATCGCTAACCCTTGCCGAGAGCAATATTGAACAACAACGTGTATTTTTTCCAAATCGTGGTCACCAGCGACTGTGTGGTCTCCGTGTCCGCGACCTTGGTCATTTGTTCGTCAATGGCAACAGAATTTCCGTCCAAGGCACGCGCGGCCGGGGGGTCTCGGGTTAGCGGCGCCAAACCGGTCGGCAATGTGCCTTGCATGTGGCCTGCCCGGGTCATGACAGGTTGAACCGGACTATAGCCGGACAACACCGCTGCAAACGAGGCAATATCCCGCGTCTCATACCCGGGCGTGTTGGCGTTAGCGATATTCGCAGCCAGAACGCCTTGGCGTTGGGCTGTCCAGGCAAGGCGCTTTTCCGCCAGGTTAAATAAGCCAATGTCGGTCGGGTCCATGCGGATAATCTGACATGGACTCCTTAACCAAAGATTAACGGCTCCGATTAATCGGCTGTTCATTTTACTCGGGAATAAAGAGCGCCATTCCGATCGAGGGCGCCCCTATGCAAACCAGTCCCAAGCCACGCGGATGACCGCCGCTTCAATCCTTTCAGCGCTGGGCTTTCTCGCTGCCGTCCTCGGGCTGGTCCTGATCGCCGGCCGCATCGCATCCAGACTCCCATTGACTGCAAAGGTTGGAGTTGGGCGCACTCTCGTGCTGCGCGAGTCCATCGCTCTCGATCCGCGACGGCGGGTTCATCTGTTGCAGTGCGGCCCGCGCCAGGTCGTTCTGCTGACCGGGGGCTCACAGGACATCGTCGTCGGATGGGTGAACGAGACATGAGGCGGCTTGGTTGGACCATCCTCGCCCTGTCGATCGCAATACCGTCGCTGGTTCACGCGCAATCGGTCAATATCGACCTGGGAGCAGCAGGAGAAGCCGGCGCCACCGCCAGGATCGTGCAACTGACGGCATTGATCACGGTATTGTCGCTGGCACCCAGCATCCTGGTGATGACGACGGCATTCACCCGCATCGTTATCGTCCTTTCGTTGCTCCGCAATGCGCTCAGTACACAAGGAACGCCCCCCAACATCGTCATTGTCGGCCTGGCCCTGTTTCTGTCCTTTTTCGTGATGGAACCGGCGATGAACCAAGCCTGGACGCAGGGCATTCAACCGATGACAGACGGCCGCATTTCAGAAACCGACGGATTACGCCTGGCGGTAGAACCTTTCCACGCCTTCATGGCCGACACCGCTCGGGAGTCGGACGTACGGTTCTTTATGGAACTGGGCCACCTCGATACCTCCGACGCGGCCGATCCAGCACCGTGGCGGGCACTTGTGCCGGCCTTTATCGTCGGAGAGCTGCGCCGGTCGTTCGAAATGGGGTTTCTGATCTTCCTGCCGTTCCTGGTCATCGACATCGTCGTCGCTAGCGTACTGATGAGCCTGGGGATGATGATGCTGCCGCCGAGTGCGGTATCGCTTCCATTCAAGCTGATTTTCTTCGTGATGATCGACGGATGGCGCCTGATCGCCGGAAGCCTTATTCAGAGTTTCATGGTTGGCGGACCTTGACCAGTGAACCAGCACGCCCAATCGCAAACATCAAGGTCGATCCAACATACGACCTGCGGGGGTCATGACGAATAGCGCCAAAACCGCTGCGCCACTCAGCATCCTTTTCGCCATGCCGGGCTTGCCTCGTTTGCTGAACCTCCCGCCCACGAGCCGCACCAAGGGATCTGCCCACCGGTTTGCCGCCCTCGACTGGCAGCGTCTCACCCCCTGGCCAGCCCGCACCGGACGGGCTTGAATACAACCCATGGGAACCCGGACAGAACCATCGCTGACATCGCTGTTCGCCGGCTTCGTCAGCATCGGCATGATGGCCTTCGGCGGCGGACTCGCGGCCTGGACGCGGCGGGAGGTTGTGCAGAAGCGCGGCTGGCTGGACGACCGGCAGTTCTTGTCCGGTTACGCGCTGTCACAGCTTGTTCCAGGCGCCACCAACGTCAACCTGTCGGTGTTCATTGGCACCCAACTGCGCGGAGTGGCGGGCGCGCTGGTGTGTTTCTGCGGCCTGACCGCCCTGCCCCTGGCTATCGTGCTGATCCTGGGCGCGCTGTATCTGCACAGCCAGGGCCACACCGGCGGAGCATGGCTCAGCTCCGCGCTCGGCGGCATCGGTGCCGTCGCCATCGGCCTGAACCTAGGCACCGGCATCCGCCTCGCCCGGCGTAACATCTCCGGCCTGATTCCGATCGCCATCGCCGCCGCCGTCGCGGTGTCGATCGGCGTGGCCGGCTTTTCGCTCGTCCATGTGCTTATGGCGGCGATGCCCGCGAGCCTGCTGCTGGCCTGGCTGACGCGGCCGAAATGACGCCGGTTCTGCTGCAACTGCTAGCCCTGTTCGCCGGCCTGTCGATGCTGGCCTTTGGCGGCGGCACCGGCATTATCCCGGACATGCAACGCGCCGCGGTGGACCACTACCGCTGGGTGACCGAGCATGAGTTCCTGGACATGTTCGCGATTTCTCGCGCGGCACCGGGGCCGGGGTCGCTGATCGTGGTGCTGGTGGGGCTGAAGGCCGCCGGGCTGGCCGGTGCCGCAGTGTCCTTCCTGGCGATGTTCGCCCCGTCCTGCGTGGCGGTCCACATCGTCGCCCGCTTTTGGCAACGGGCCGCGGCGTCGCCATGGCGCGCGGTGGTGGAACGCGCGTTGGCGCCGGTCGCCGTGGGACTGACCGTCGCCAGCGGGCTGTCGCTGATGCGCGGCACGGAACATGGCTGGCTGCCATGGGGGGTCACCATCGCCGCCACCGCGGCGTTCGCCCTGACCGAAATCAGCCCCATCCTGCTGCTGGCGGGTGGCGCCGTCGTATTACTGGTTGTTGGCACCTGACCCAAACCGTATAGCGACAACCTGAGATTGCCGGGGGCGAACGATGTCATTTGCGTTGGGGATTGGAATCGTCACCTATAATCGGCGGCAGATTGTCAGCGACACGATCGACCGGGTTCGAGAATTCACCCGCCAGCCCGATACCGCTTTCGTGGTCGCCGATGACGGCTCCAGCGACGGCACCCTGGAAATGTTGCGGGAAAGGCAGGTGCCGGTCATTACCGGCATCAACATGGGCATTGCCTGGAACAAAAACCGGGCGCTTTTTCTATTGTCGCAAATACTGGGCTGTCGGACGGCCGTGCTGCTGGAAGACGACACCAGGCCGGCCAAACCGGGATGGGAAGCCCCCTGGATCACTGCCACACAGCGTTGGGGCCATGCGAATTTCGCCGCCCCATGGATGGGCGAACACATACTCTCCGGCGCCGGTACCCCGGACGATCCGATGGTTGGCAAAGCGGTCACCGCGCAATATTCCGCCTATTCGCAGGACGCCCTGACTTATGGCGGCTATTTCGACCCGCGCTTCCGGGGCTATGGCCACGAACATGTCGAACACACGCGCCGCCTGATCCGGGTCGGCTACGGCGGCACCGACGAGATCGTCGATGGCAATGAGCGCGTGCGGTATTTTCTGCTGAATGGCGGGCTGACGGTGGTCGATTGCCAAAGCCACATGAACACCGCCGAGGAAGAACGCAACCTGCAGTTGGCGCGCTCCATCATGGGGCAGCAGGGCTACCGTTCGCCGTGGGGGGAGGACCGCGAACTGCGGCAGTTTCGGTCCGAAACCGAAAGTGCTACCGACGGTGGAACGGAACGGTTCCGGCTGACGCCGCCCGGTGCCGCGCGGGACACGCCGCCGGCCCGCGGCCTGTTCGGACGCTTGCTGGGGCGGCGATAGACCATGGCGGCACCCTATCCAACCGCGCCCGGTACCGATGCTGCCGATCCGGAAGCGTTGCTGATCCGGCAGATGTCTGGTTTTTTCGACGCAACCTGGTACCAGCAGCGGTATCCCGACGTTGTTGCCGCCAAACAAGACCCGATCCGGCATTTCATTCGCCACGGACTGAA
This sequence comes from Pseudomonadota bacterium, assembly GCA_021807975.1. GTDB lineage: Bacteria > Pseudomonadota > Alphaproteobacteria > Acetobacterales > Acetobacteraceae > Rhodopila. The sequence continues at coordinate 6,374 of JAKBCJ010000274.1, forward strand.
CGAACGCCGCGACCCGAACCGATTTTTCGACAGCGCGTGGTATGTGGAGCATTATGCCGATGTGAACGCCAGCGGGCAGCATCCGCTGTTGCACTACCTATCCGCGGGAGCTGCGGAATTACGCAATCCGCATCCCAGATTCGATGCGGTCTATTACGCGGCGCAGCATCCGGAAGCCGCATCCAACCCCCTGCTGTTCCATATCAGGACCGGGCTCG
>JAKBCJ010000275.1 GCA_021807975.1 Pseudomonadota bacterium
TTCCGGGAGCGGTCGGCGTATCGGTTTACCGTCGAGGACAGCATTTATGTCCGTGAGGACGTGCGCGGCCAGGGTGTCGGCAAGGCGCTGGTGGTGCGGTTGATCGAACTGGCGACGGCGGCGGGTCTGCGGCAGATGATCGCGGTGATCGGGGATTCCGAGAATGTGGGCTCGATCGGTGTGCATGCCAGCCTCGGTTTCCAGATGGTCGGAACGATGAAGTCGGCGGGGCTGAAGTTCGGGCGCTGGCTGGATGTGGTGACGATGCAGCGGCCGCTGGGCAAGGGCGACACGAATCTGCCCGTTTGATGCGGATCGACCGCCAACTCGCGGCGATGGCGGCGTATGGGTTTGTCTCCGGCCTGCCGTTGCCGCTGTCCGGGTTCACCTTGCGGCTTTGGCTGGCGGACAGCGGGGCGGGACTGTCGGTCATCGGGCTGACAGCCTGGATCGGCCTTGCGTACTCGCTGAAGTTTCTCTGGTCGCCGCTGCTGGACCGGCCGCCGCCGCTGGCGATGCTGCGCGGGTTCGGGCGGCGGCGCGGGTGGCTGCTGGCGGTGCAGCCGCTTTTAGGTATGGCGGCGGTTTCGCTGGCTTTATCCAACCCGGTGGCTGCGCCGGCGGCGGCGTTCGTGGCCGCGGCGTGTGTGGCGCTGCTGTCGGCGACGCAGGATATCGTGATCGACGCCTGGCGGATCGAGGTGTTTGCCCCGGTTCGTCAGGGCGTGGCGCTGGCGGTTTATGTCTGGGGATACCGGGTGGCGCTGCTGATTTCCACCACGGGGGCGATCGCGGCGTCGGCTGCGGTCGGGTGGCATGCGGCGCTGCTGGGGGTGGCTGGATTGGCCGCGGCCGGCGTGCTGGTGACGCTGGCGGCGCGTCCGGGGGAAGGCAGCGATGTACCGCCTCGGCGCGGCCTGCGGCAGGCGGTGCTGGAACCGGTCCGGTCGTTCCTGGTTCGCCCGTCCGCGCTTCTGGTGCTGGCCTTTGTCGCGCTGTTCAAGCTGGGCGAGGCGATGGCGGGCATCATGACGGCGCCATTTTATCGGGCACTGTCTTTCGATAAGGCGGCGATCGCCGGAACCGGGGCGTTTTCGCTGGCGGGCACCCTGGCGGGCATTGCCATAGGCGGCTGGCTGGTGGCGCGCATCGGGGTCGGGCGCGCCTTGCTGGTCACCGGCTGGGCGCAGACGTTCGCGATGGGGATGTATGTGGCGCTGTCGCTGTCGCCCGGTCAGCACGGGATGCTGTATGCGACTGTGACGGCCGAGGCGGTTGCCCAGGGTCTGGCCGATGCCGCGTTCCTGACTTTTCTGTCGGCACTGTGCGCGCGGGAGTTCGCGGCGACGCAGTATGCGCTGCTGTCGTCGGTGCCGGCGCTGGCGATCCATACGATCGGCGGGGCGTCGGGCGCGATGGCCGGGGCGCTGGGCTGGACCGGGTTCTATGTTGTTTGCATGGCCGGCGCGCTCCCGGGCATGGCGCTGATGCTGGTGCTGCTGCGGCGGAGTCCCGCCCCCGCCGGCCAGTGACGGCGGGGGCGGGACGCGGTCAGGCGGCCGGTTCGATTCGCACGATACCGGGTCTTGGCGAGGCGGCGTGTTCCTTCAACACCGCGTCCGTGTTGGGGTCGATCTCCTTCATCAAAACATCGTAGCCCCACATATCCGCCAAGTGCTGCAGCACCAGCCGCGCGTCCTTTTCCTCCAGCAGCACGTGGTTCAGTGCTCGGTGATGCAGGATCAGGCGGCGGTCCCCGGCCAGATTGACATCCACCACCTGGATGTCGGCGGTGTTCCAGGACACGTCATACTGTTTCGCCAGCGCCTGCTTGATCTTGCGGTATCCGCGTTCGTCATGGATTGCCTCCACGCGCAGGTTGGGTTCGTTGGCGTCGTCCAGCACATGGAACAGGCCGAAATGGCGCACCAGCTTCGGGCTGAGGTACTGCAGGATAAAGCTCTCGTCGCGATAGTTCGCCCATACGTCGCGCAACACGTTCATCGGGTCCTTGCAGCCGGCGATGTGGGGGAACCATTGCTGGTCTTCGGCAGTCGGCAGCGTGCAGATACGTTCGATATCCTGCATCATCGCGAAACCCAGCGCGTACGGGTTCAGGCCGGAATAGCGGCGGTCGCTGAATTCGGGCTGGAACACGACGTTGGTGTGCGACGACAGGAACTCCACCATCGCGCCGTCGGTCAGCAGCCCTTTTTCGTGCAGCCGGTTCATGATCGTGTAGTGGGTGTAGGTCGCGCAGCCCTCGTTCATCACCTTGGTTTGCGACTGAGGGTAGAAATACTGCGCGATGATGCGGACGATACGCAGGATTTCGCGTTGCCAGGGGGCCAGCCGGGGGGCGGTTTTTTCCAGGAAATACAGGATGTTTTCCTGCGGCAGTTCCAGCAGCGCCTTGCGCTGTTCGGCCGCTGTCGGGTCGTGGCTGGCGTTCGGCTTGCCGGGGACCGTGCGCCACAGGTCGTTGAAGACCTTTTCGTCATGCTCGCGGCGTTCCCGCTCCCGCCTTTCCTCCGACCGCAAATCGGCGGCGCGCTTGCGCGGGTATTTGTGAACGGCGTTGTGCATCAGCGCATGGGCCGCATCCAGCAGGCGTTCGACCGCCGCCTCCCCGTGCCGCTCCTCGCAGGACGAGATGTAATCCTTGGCGAATTCAAGATAATCCAGGATGCCGTTGGCGTCGGTCCACTGCTGGAACAAATAGTTGTTCTTAAAGAAGTGGTTATGGCCGAACGCAGCGTGCGCCATCACCAGAGTCTGCATCATGGCGGTGTTTTCCTCCATGATGTAGCTGATGCAGGGGTTGGAATTGATGACGATTTCGTAAGCCAGGCCCTGCATGCCGGCGCGGTACATCGCCTCGTTGCGGGAAAAATGCTTGCCGAACGACCAGTGCTTGTAGAACACCGGCATGCCGATCGACGAGTAGGCGTCCAGCATTTGTTCGGTGCCGATGACCTCGATCTGGTTGGTATAGACATCCAGGCCCATTTCCTTCAGCGCGATCTTCTCGATCTCGTCATAGCTGCGCTGGATAGTGCCGAATTCCCAATCGGCGCCCTCGAACAGCGGGCGTTCGGTGCGGATCGATGCGGAGTTCATTCGGCTGCGGCCTCCACCCCGGTTTTCCTGGCGAACAGTTCCCGGAACACCGGATAGATGTCGCGCCGATGGCCGACCTTGCGCATCGCCATCGGCGCGCCGGCCTTGATGATCGCGGAGTAGGTTTGCCACAGGTCGCTGTCCCTGCGGATGAAACCGGGCGGGAAGTGTTCCGCATCGCGGCCGACTTCCAGATAGGCATAGTACTGGCAGGCGGGCAGCAGAACACGGGTCAGCAAGGCGGCGGTTTTATCGTTGTCGCTGGCGGTGTTGTCGCCGTCGGACGCCTGTGCCGCGTAGATGTTCCAGTTATCGGGGCTGTAGCGGTCCTGAATGACCCGCTGCATTTCCTCCAGCGCGGTGGATACGACGGTGCCGCCGGTTTCGGGGCTGTTGAAGAAGGTTTCCTCATCGACCTCCGACGCCTGATGGGTGTGGCGGATGAACACCACCTCCACGTTCTTGTACCGGCGCTTCAGAAAGATGTACAGCAGCACGTAGAACCGCTTCGCCAGATCCTTCATGTGTTCGGTCATAGAACCGGACACATCCATCAGACAGAACATGACGGCTTGGGCCACGGGTTTGGGATGGGCCTCAAACCGTTTGTAACGCACGTCCAGCGGGTCGATATAGGGGATCAGGCCGGTGCGGCGCTTTTTCCTGGCCCATTCTTCTTCCAGGGCAATGCGCTTGTCCTCGTCGGCTGGGCCCAGCGCGTCGATTTCATCGCGCAGTGCCTGGAGTTCCTCGGGTTTCGGCCGGCGCAGCGCGATACGGCGGGACATGCTGTTCCGGACGGTGCGATTTAGCGCCAGATTGGCGGGCGAGCCGCTGACCGAGTAACCGGCGCGATGATACACCAGTGCCTCGGCGTTCACGACGCGCCGCTTGGCGAGATCGGGCAGTTCCAGGTCTTCCAGGAACAGATCGACGAATTCGTCGCGGGAGAGAGCGAAGCGGAAATCGTCCTCGCCCTCGCCGTCCGGGCTGCCTTCAGAACCGCCGCCGCCGCCGCCGCCAGGCGGGCGCTGGATGGTGTCGCCGGCGATATATTCCTTATTGCCGGGCAAAAGGTGGTCACGGATTCCGCCGGAGGCACTGCGGCGGAACGAGGGTTCCTGAACCCCTTGCGACGGCAGAACGACTTCGCCGCCGTCGTCGGCGTCCTTGATGCTCCGGTTGCCGGCACTTTCATGCACGGCTTTCCGGATTTGCGCTTTGGCCCGGCGCATGAAGCGCTGGCGGTTGGCGAGGCTTTTGCCACTCGGGTTCAGGCGGCGATCGACTATGTGCATCGTATGCCTGTCAGACCTTTCCGGTGAACGGCGTGCATTGTCAGCCCGCCTGTTTCACGCGCATGTACCATTCGACCAATCGTCTGACCTGCCGTTCTGTGTAGCCGCGGGCCGTCATGCGATCGACGAACTCGGTGTGTTTCTTTTCGGTATCGCCGTCTTTCTTCGAGCCGAAGCTGATGACGGGCAGCAGTTCCTCCACTTGGCTGAACATACGGCGTTCGATGACGTCGCGGATTTTTTCATAGCTGGTCCACGACGGATTTTTGCCGTTGTTGTTGGCGCGGGCACGCAGGCTGAACTTGACGACTTCATTGCGGAAGTCCTTCGGGTTCGCGATTCCGGCCGGCTTTTCGACTTTTGTCAGCTCCTGGTTGAGCAATTCCCGGTTCAACAACTGTCCCGTGTCGGCGTCTTTGTAGTCGATATCCTCGATCCAGGCATCGGCATAGGACACGTAGCGGTCGAACAGATTCTGGCCGTAGTCGTGATAGGATTCCAGATAGGCTTTCTGGATTTCGTTGCCAATAAATTCGGCGTAACGCGGTGCCAGTTCGCCCTTGATGAATTCCAGATACCGCTTTTCGGTTTCCTGTGGCATTTGTTCGCGGCGGATGGATTGTTCCAGTACATACATCAAATGCACCGGGTCGGCGGCGATTTCCGTGGTGTCGTGGTTGAACGTCGCCGCCAGCACCTTGAAGGCGAAGCGGGTGGACGCGCCGTCCATGCCCTCCTCCACCCCCGCTGCATCTTTGTATTCCTGCAAGGAGCGGGCGCGCGGGTCGGTTTCTTTCAGGCTGTCGCCGTCATAGACCCGCATCTTGGCGAAGATCGTCGAGTTTTCATGCTTCTTCAGGCGCGACAGGACCGAGAACCGGGCGAGCATTTCCAGTGTGGCGGGCGCGCAGGGGGCGTCGCCGAGTTCGGAGCGGGACACCAGTTTTTCGTAGATTTTCTGCTCTTCGGTCACCCGCAGGCAATACGGAACCTTGATGACATAGATACGGTCGATGAAGGCTTCGTTGTTCTTGTTGTTCTTAAAGGCCTGCCACTCCGACTCGTTGGAGTGGGCCATGATGATTCCCTGAAACGGGATCGCGCCGATGTTTTCCGTGCCGATATAGTTGCCTTCCTGCGTCGCGGTCAGCAACGGGTGCAGCATCTTGATCGGTGCCTTGAACATCTCCACGAATTCCAGCATGCCCTGGTTCGCGCGGTTGAGGCCGCCGGAGTAGCTGTAGGCATCGGGATCGTTCTGTGCGTGCATTTCCAGCTTGCGGATATCGACTTTTCCGACCAGGGAGGAAATATCCTGGTTGTTCTCGTCGCCCGGTTCGGTTTTGGCGATACCGATCTGGCGCAGCCGCGACGGGATCAGTTTCTGCACCCGGAACTTGGAGATATCGCCGTTGAACTCATCCAGGCGCTTGATGCACCAGGGGCTCATGAGGCCGGTCAGGCGGCGTGCGGGGATACCGTAGCGGTCTTCAAGCAATGACCCCATGCGATCGGGGTCGAACAGGCCCAGCGGGCTTTCGAACACGGGCGACAGTTCATTCCCGGCTTTCAGCACGTAGATCGGGAAGGTTTCCATCAAGGACTTCAGGCGTTCCGCCAGCGAGGATTTGCCGCCGCCGACGGGACCGAGCAGGTACATGATCTGCTTGCGTTCTTCGAGGCCCTGCGCGGCGTGGCGCAGGAAGCCGACGATCCGTTCGATGGTTTCTTCCATCCCGTAGAATTCGCTGAAGGCGGGATAGACCCGGATGGTCCGGTTCATGAAGATCCGGCCCATGCGCGGATCCTTCGATGTGTCCACCATTTCGGCTTCGCCGATGGCCGCCAGCAGGCGTTCGGTCGCGGTGGAATAGACCAGCGGGTCTGTCTTGCACGCGTCCAGGTATTCCGCCAGCGACATTTCGGCTTCGCGTTGAGCTTCGAACGTCTTCGCATAGGCGGTGAAAATGTCATCGACCGTCTGCATCGGCCGCTCCTTGGTTATGGGTGGTGCCATGGCGGTTGGGAAGCACGCGAAGCCATCTATGCAAGATGGGTGCTACCGTAGCGGATTTGGCATCCGTCGCGTGAATGTTTTCGGTGCCGGGGGTCATTTCGACATTCCAGACCTTTCTGTGGACTTGCATCGTGTCAGCAAAAGCGCCG
>JAKBCJ010000008.1 GCA_021807975.1 Pseudomonadota bacterium
CATCCTCGGCCGCCACGTCGTTGAAGAAGATGTTGGGCGACTTGCCGCCCAGTTCCAGCGTAACCGGGATCAGGTTCTGGCTGGCATACTGCATGATCAGCCGCCCGGTCGTGGTTTCCCCGGTAAACGCGATCTTGGCGATGCGCGGGCTGGACGCCAGCGGCTTGCCGGCTTCCAGGCCGAAGCCGTTGACGATGTTCAGCACGCCGGGGGGCAACAGGTCGGCGATCAGCTCGGCCAGCACCAGGATCGACGCCGGGGTCTGTTCGGCCGGCTTCAGCACGACGCAGTTGCCGGCGGCCAGCGCCGGCGCCAGCTTCCAGACCGCCATCAGGATCGGAAAGTTCCAGGGAATGATCTGACCGACCACGCCCAGCGGCTCGTGGAAATGATAGGCGACGGTATCGTGATCGATCTCCCCGGCCGAACCTTCCTGCGCCCGGATGGCGCTGGCGAAATAGCGGAAATGATCGACCGCCAAGGGGATATCGGCCGCCGTCGTTTCACGGATCGGCTTGCCGTTGTCCCAGGTTTCCGCCAAAGCCAGAAGCGCGGTGTTCTGTTCCATCCGGTCGGCGACACGGTTAAGGATCAACGCGCGTTCAGCCGCGCTGGTCCGGCCCCAGGCGTCCTTCGCGGCATGCGCGGCATCCAGCGCGAGGTCGATATCCTCTTTCTGCGAACGGGGAATTTCTGTGATTTTCTGACCAGTGATCGGGGTCGTGTTGTCGAAGTAACGCCCCGCGACCGGCTCTACCCAGCGGCCGCCGATGAAGTTGCCGTAGCGCGCCTTAAACGGCGAGCCCGCACGCGAAGCATGAAAAGCCGGATCGTTCATTGTTTCCTCCTGGAACTGAGACACTCTCCGCCATTGCAGGCGCCATGCCAGTTCCGCCATATCCGCCGATGAACCAGTGCGAGCGCCGCGATTCGTTGAATTTACACGGTAATTTTCCGTTCGGCGGGCAGTCTGTCCGGCGTTTCTGGACAGCGGTGGCAGGGCCATGCAATAGACTGCCGCAAAGAGCGCTGTGTTCCGCGACTCATGTCGCAAAATGCCACAGGCCGGAGGATGCGGGTCATGCCTTCAACCGTGAAAACCGATTCTGTACTGGCAGCTCGGCGGCGCTTCTTTGACCGGGGGGACCTGCCGGACGGCCTGATTGCCGGCCCGATCCTGAGGTCTTGGCAGCGTTGCGCTCAACAGGGAATGACGGGTCGGGGGCTTCCCAGGGTCGAACCGCTGGATTCGCAGACGCTGCGCCATCTTCAGGACCAACACGGGATTTTGCGCCGCACCAGCCGGCCGGAACTTGAAACCCTGCGGGCCGCGGCGGTTCGTTCGGATGGGGTGGTGATTCTGACCGATGGGTCCGGCTTCATCCTGGATGTGGCCGGAAACCCGGGCTTCGCGGATCAAGCGTCCCGGGTGTTGCTGCGTCCCGGCATCCACTGGAGCGAAACCGTGACCGGCACCAACGCCATCGGCACCGCACTGATCGAGCGGCGGCCGATCGGCGTGCATGGCGCCGAACACTTCTTCGAGCCTCACCGGATGCTGGCCTGCGCCGCCGCACCGATCATCGACCCGGCAGGGCGGCTGGCCGGGGTCCTCGACATGTCGGGCCATGCGTCCATACGTCATTCGCATGCGCTTGATCTGGTGCGCTTCGCCGTCGGGCAGATCGAGCACCGTCTCTTCGATCATGGCTTCGAGCACTGCGCTATCTTGCGGTTTCACAGTGATCCCGCCATTCTCGGATCCGCTCGGGAAGGCATACTGGCGTTCGACGGCGATCGTTTAGCCGCCGCCAACCGGTATGCGCTGCGGCTGCTGAACCTGGACTGGACGGCGCTGCACCGGGTCACTTTGGCCGATCTGTTCGGGCGCGTGACGCCATCGGATGCCCCGCAAACCCTGCGAACCCGGTTCGGGGCGTGTCTGACCGCCACGCTCGCGGCCCCGCGCCGCCCGTCGGCGGGTCGCCCCACCGAAACCGAGAAGCCGGCGGCAGGCATTGGCGTGGCTCGGCACGGGCCGGCAGCCGAACCGGCACCGCTGTTCAGCGTGCCGGTGCGGGCCAGCCTGGACCGGACCGTTCGTTTGCTGGAAGCCGATATTCCGGTGCTGATCCGCGGCGAAACCGGCACCGGCAAAGAGGTTTTCGCCCGTCAGGCGCATGCCGCCAGCAGCCGCCGGAACAAGCCGTTCATCGCTGTCAACTGCGCGGCGCTGCCGGAAAACCTGATCGAATCCGAATTGTTCGGCTACGAGGAAGGCGCCTTTACCGGCGCCCGGCGGCGCGGCCACAAGGGACTGCTGCGTCAGGCGGAAGGCGGCATTCTGTTCCTCGATGAAATCGGCGACATGCCCCTGGCACTGCAATCACGGCTGCTGCGGGTGCTGCAGGAACGCACGGTGTCCCCATTGGGCGGCGAGTCCGTGGTTCCCGTGAACTTCGCGCTGCTGTGCGCCACCCACCGCCCGCTGGACGAACGGATTGCCGCCGGCACGTTCCGGGAAGACCTGTTCTTCCGCATCGCCCCGTTCGTCGCCGAATTGCCCCCGGTGCGGGAGCACCCGGACCGCCTCACGCTGATCCGCACGCTGTGGGTCAGCCTCGGCGGCGGTGCCGTCCTGCCGGCCGAAGCCGAACAACTGCTCGCCGCCTACGCCTGGCCAGGCAATTTCCGCCAGCTCGTCAGTACGTTACGCACCATCGCCGCCCTGTCGGAGCCGGGCCTGCCCGCGGACCTGTCGGCCCTGCCCGCCGACATCCAGCCCGCCGCAACCCGCCCACCCCCAGCAACAGCAACAGATGACATCCGCCCGCTCGGGGCGCTGACGCGGGACGCAATAGACGCGACGCTGAAGGCCACCGACGGCAATGTCACACGGGCAGCCAACCGCCTCGGCATCGACCGCTCCACCCTGTACCGGCACTTGGCGCGGCAATCCCGCGGCCCACTCTGAAGCACCGCCCGCCCGGCCATTTGCCCGTGCCCGTCCGATACGGCACAGTGCCTGGCAGGAGACACCGAAATGCTCGATAATCCGCCGTTGCTCACCATCCACCGCGGTTTCCGCCGCCCGGACAAGGCCCTGATCGAGGCTTTTCGCGGCGCCCAAACCTCCCATTTGGCCGACGCCATGGATGGCCGCGGCGCGCTGGACTACCGGATCAAACCACTGGACCCGGCCAACGCGTCGTTCGTCGGCCCGGCGCTGACTGCGTTCGCCTACCCGGCCGACATCGTCGCGATGTTCGGCGCGCTATCGGAAGCGGAGCCGGGCGACGTCATCGTGGTGGCTAACGACGGCTACACCCGCACCGCGGTGCTGGGCGATATCGCCGCCGGGATGATGAAGAATAAGGGTGTCGCGGCCTTCGTCACCGACGGGCTGGCGCGGGACAAGGCCGGCATCGTGGCAACCGGCCTGCCGGTGTTCTGCCAGGGTATCCAGCCGAACTCCCCGGCGATGAACGGGCCGGGCGTCGTCGGCGCACCGGTCACCCTGGGCGATGTGCATGTGGAACCGGGCGACGTGATCGTGGGCGATTCCGACGGCGTCGTGGTCGTCCCGGCCGCTCGGTTACGCATCGTGCTGGACCGGCTGGCGCAAGTGCGCGCGGCGGAGGCCAGAACGATCGCACTGGTGGAACAGGGCGCCACGATGGCGGCCGGTGCCCTGCGAATGATTGAGAAAGCAGTGATCGTCGGCTAGCGGGTCAGGCACCGGGGTTCAGGACGACGACGCATCCCGGGGATCGAACAGCCGGACCCCCATAGGGGCAAAGTCCGCGACATTCCGGGTCGCAACCGTCATGCCATGCACCAGCGCGGTCCCCGCGGTCACTCAGCCACGCCCGCGGCACCGCGCCTTGTATCGCGTCGCGGCGCTCCGCCAACAGCACGCCCATCTCCAACTCCTGAATCACGATCGCCGAGACATACGTGTCCTCGGCATCCACACTGTCAGCCCGGCGCGCGACGTTCGGGTCGGGCCGCCCAAGCCGAACCTTGCGCAGTTCCGACACGACATTGGTATCCAGAATGACCATCAGGAAAGACCGGCGGGCCGATCAGGACGGACGCTGAAACCCCTCCGCCACAACCTGTTCAGCCAGGCTGTTATCGACACAGTCCTCGAACGGAATGTCCCGGTGCAACGCACCGCCGGTGCGCATCGCTGCCGACAACCGGTGGAACCCTTCCTGCCGCGTCACCGGATCGGGGCCGTAAAGCCCCAGCGCGCGATAACGATCGATGGCAGCGGCAAAGATCCCGGCCGGAACATCGGGAAAATACGAGGCCAGGGCCCGCTGAATCTCCGTCCCCGGCGTCGTCCCGATCCAGCGCAGCGTCCGAGCCATGGCCCGGACCATGCGCAGCAGTTCGTCGCGCTTCCGCTCCAGCACCGCCCGGCGCGTGACCAGCGTGGTGTAGGCCGTCAGCCCGCGATTAGCCGCCGCATACCACAGGTGCCCGTCGCCGGAGGCCAGCAGGTCCTCGGCATAGGGCTGAAACACCTGCACCGCATCCACCGTTCCGGCCCGCAACGCCGCGACGCTCTCGGCCATGGTGCGGTCGGTCACCCGCCGGATCGACGCCGGATCGACCCCATCGCGACGGATGTCTTCCCGCAGGCACAGCCACGGGGTCGGAACCTCGGACACCGAAGCCAGCAGAACCCCCGACAGATCGGCGGGCCGAAAGCCGGGACGCGGCACCCGCCCGATCACCAGGAACGGGTCGCGCGCCACCACATCGCAGAAACAAACCACGTCGGAGGCCGGGTCGGCATCGTGAGTCAGCAGCACCCGCAACGGGCCGCCCCACATCACCTCCACATCACCCGACCGCAGCGCGGCGGCGGTACGCCCGGGGTCGGAGGACAGTCGAAACGCCACATCAACGCCCTCCCGCTCATACGCCCCGGTGGCGTGCGCAGCGTAGAACGGGGTGTAGAACAGCGCCCGGAAATTCTCCGATAAGGTAATCATCGGCGGCTCCCTGAGTTGTGGTAACCGTCACGATGCGCCACGGAGAGACAACGCAAAAGAGGGGAAACCACATGCGCGTGGCGCTGATCGGCGTGTCGCACTGGCATACGCCGTTCTTTCTGGACCCGTGTCTGGAACTCGGCGATGTGGCGATCGTCGGCGTCTGCGATCCCGATCTGCCGCGCACCGGCCATGCGGCAGCCAAGGCGGGCTGCCCGGCATTATACCAGTATCCCGCACCGAACTCGGTATTCGACCTGCACTACTCGATCCGGACGCGAAGCCATTACTTCGCCGCCCGCGATTGCAGCACGTTAGAAATCGTGTCCAATGATCGCCAGCGGACAACGAAGGCGATGAAGCTGACCAACGTGCATTTCTACCCGATCTTCGTGCGGGACACGCTGCAACGCCTGAAGGACGGCCGGAAACCGATCGCCGACCTGGCCGACAACGCAGCCACGGTCGCTCTGGTGTAAGCGGCGTACGCTATGTCGCCGCTAACGTAAGCCGGCGGCGGTGGACGGTGCGGCTGACCAGGAATGCGATCAGCGCCAGATTGATCAGATTGAACCCGACGCCGGAGGCAAACGCCGGGCGATACGACAGGAACGTATCGAACAGCCGGCCCGCGAACCAGCTTCCGAACGCCATCCCGGACATTGCCGTCATCAATACAGTCGGGATGCGCCAGGAGGCTTCTTTCGACGGAAACAGGTCGCGGATCGTTACCGAATAGGACGGGATGATGCCGCTGAAACCGAGTCCAAACGCGCTCGCGATGGCGAACAGCCCCACCTCGTCGCGGGTCATCAGGAATGCGCCGATCGTCAGGGCCTGCAACGCCGACCCGGTCATCACCGTGCGCAGCCCGCCGAACCGGTCGGCGAACGCGCCCCAGAACTGGCGCGACAGGAAGGCGCAAGCCAGCATGACCGACAGCATGGCCGCGCCATGGCTGGGAATGATGCCGACATCACCGCAAAACGCCACCAGGTGCGAGGCTGGAATGGCCATCGGCACGCAGCAGCAGAAGCTGGCGATACAGATCAGCACCATCGCCACATTCGGTTGCAGGCCCAGCACGCGGTCGCCTTGCCGTGGTTCGACGTGACCGGGGCCGAGGACCAGCGGTTCGGGTGCCGTGCGCACCAACGTCAGCAACGGCAGGATCAGCAGGACGGCGGCGCCGTAGCCCAGCATCACCGGCCGCCAGCCGAAATGCTTGATCCCGACCTCCAGCAGCGATGGCCAGATCATGCCGGCGATATACTGACCGGAGGAGATCAGCGCGATGGCGGTGCCCCGGCGGCGGTCGAACCATCGGCTGACATAAACCATCAACGGCGCGTAGATCGCCCCGTTGCCGAGGAAGCCGATCAGCAGGCCGTGCCCGACATACAGCGCCCAGACGCTACCCAGGCTGGACAGCGCCAGCCCCGCGGCCATCGACACCGTCCCCATCGCCACGGTGGCGCGGATGCCGATCCGATCCGCCAGCCAGCCCATCGGGATGCCGCCCACCCCGGTACCGATCCACACCAGCGCGCTGGCCAGCGACAGCACCGACCGGTCAGTGTGCATCGCCGCCTGCATGTCGCGCAAACCAACGACCGCCAGCAACGGCGACCCGAAGGATATCGCAAGAATACCAAGCGTCACGAACGCGGCTTCCCACGATTGGCGGGACTCGATGCTGCCGGTGGCATTTCGTTGCATGAAAGCATCCTTCCCTACCGCGTCCCCGCATCGTTTGCTTGTGCCGGGCAGCGATCTATAACCCATTATCGACGAACGGCCGGTCATAGCAACCGGCATCCAGGAGACCGAGATGACCGAACCCACCGGGCCGCTGAAAGGCCTTCGCGTATTCGACCTGACCCGTGTGCTGGCGGGACCGACCTGCGCGCAAATGCTGGCCGACCTCGGCGCCGACGTAGTCAAGATCGAACGCCCCGGCGCGGGCGACGATACCCGGGGGTTCGCCCCGCCGACAATGCCCGGCACCAAGGAGAGCGCCTATTTCGTCGGCGTGAACCGCAACAAGCAGTCGGTCACGCTGGATATCTCCCAGCCCGAGGGCCAGGAGATCGCGCTGAAGCTGATCGCCGAAAGCGACATCTTCGTGGAGAACTTCAAGGTCGGCGCCCTGGCCAAATACGGCCTGGGGTATGAGCAGTTGCATGCCAAGTTCCCTCGGCTGATCTATTGCTCGATCACCGGGTTCGGCCAGACCGGCCCGTATGCGCCCCGGCCCGGTTACGACAGCCTGATCCAGGCGATGGGCGGCGTCATGAGCCTGACCGGCGAGCCGGACGGCCTGCCGCAGAAGGTCGGCGTTCCAGTGGCGGACCTGTTCGCCGGTCTGTATGGCTGCATCGGCATCCTGGCGGCGCTGCGCCACCGCGACCTGACCGGCCAGGGCCAGCAGATCGATATCGGTATGCTGGACACCCATGTCGCATGGCTGGCGAACCAGGGGATGAACTACCTGGCCACCGGTGAGAACCCGCCGCGCCTGGGCAACCAGCATCCAAACATCGCGCCCTATCAGGTGTTCCCGACCAAGGACGGCCACATCGTGCTGTCGGTTGCCAACGACCCGACGTTCAAGCGCTTCTGCGAGGCGTTCGGCCTGACCCACCTGCTGGAAGACCCGCGCTTCAAGACCAACGCCGATCGCGTCGGCAACCGCCAGCTTGTCACCGACACGCTGACCCCGGTGATGATGCGGAACACCACAACCTGGTGGGTCGAGAAACTGGAAGCGCTAAAGATCGGCTGCGGCCCGATCAACAAGCTGTCGGAGGTATTCGCCGATCCTCAGGTCGTCGCGCGCGACATGGTTGTGGAGATGGCCCACAGTTCCGGCCAAGCCGTGAAGGTGATCGCCAACCCTGTGAAACTGTCGGAAACGCCGGCCAACTACCGCATCGCGCCGCCGCTGCTGGGCGAGCACACTGACTCCGTGCTGACCCGGCGCCTGGGCCTGGATGCCGCGGCGCTGGCGGCGTTGCGCGAGAAGAACGTGATCTGATCGCCAGCCAACCTGCGGGGGGGGCGGGAGGCGCTAGGTGAAGTCCTGCGCCTCCCGGTTTCTGACCAGTTGCGACAAGGCCACGGCCAGCACCAAACCACCCCCGTAGAACAGATTTTGCACGAAGGTCTGGATGCCCAGAATGGTCAAGCCGGTGATGCCGATCACCAGAAAATAGACCGCGACAAGAGAGCCCCAGGGGTTGAAGCGCCCTGGCGAAATACTCGTAGCACCCAGGAACGCCGCGGCGAACCCCGGCAGCATGAAGGTCAGGCCAGACAGCGGATCCGCCGCGCCGATCGTGCCGGCATACATGATGCCCGCGCCGGCGCTTAGCACGCCGGAGGTCACCAGGCTGAACAGCCGCACGCGATCGACCCGTATGCCGGACAAACGGGCGACCTCCCGCCCACGGCCCACAAACAACAGGCGGCGGCCCGGCGTGGTATATTCGAAGAAGTACCAGATCGCCGCACACAGCGCGACCGCGTAGTAGAAGGCGAGTGGAATACCGAAAATCCGGCGCACCACCACCCAGTCGGTCAAGGCATCGTCCAGGCCGCTGATGGTCATGGAGCCACTGATCCACAAAACGACGCCGTTGATAAAGGTTCCGGTACCAAGCGTTACGATTAAAGAAGGAATACGAAAATACAGTATAAACCAGGCATTGATCAATCCAGTCAGCGCGCCGGCTGCGAGCGCCACCAGCATGGCAACGGGCAGGCTAACGCCCATCTGCGCGTTCAGGACGGCGATGATCATCGATGACAACGTCAGCATGCTGGCCACCGACAGGTCGAAATCTCCGGCGGTCAGCGGAATGATCAGCGCCATGGTCAGTACCACCAGCACGGCCTGGGAGCCGAGCATGGTGGAAATGTTGGCCCATGACAGGAAAGCCTCGGGCCGGATCGCGCCGAAGACCGCACCCAGCAGAATCAGTGCGGCAACCAGCGCATAGGATTCCAGGAACCTGGCCAGATTGAACGGCCGGCGTGTCGCCGTCCTTACGACGGCGGTCTGCGTGGGGCTTTGGCTCATGCTGCGGTCACACGCTCCGATATTAGTGTCGATGGCTGGCTGGCGGCAATTTCATTGCTGCGCAGACAGTGTTCGGTAATACTGGCCTTACTGATCGCAGCCCCTTCCAGCTGAGCAACGACCATGCCCCTGGCGAAAATCAGCACGCGGTCGCAGATCTGCTCCAACTGCTCATAATCCGTGCTGGCGACAAGAACCGCGATGCCGCGCGATGCGGCGGCGACCAGGGTTGCGAAAAGATGCTGGCGTGCGCCGACATCCACGCCCTGTGTCGGCTCATCCAACATCAGCAGCCTCGGACCGGTTTGCAGCCATTTCGCCATCAGCGTTTTCTGCTGATTGCCGCCCGACAGCGACGCAAGGTTCATCTCCGGGCGGTTTGGCCGCACCTGATAGGCCGTCCCAAGTTCCAGCGTCCGATCGAAAATGCCCTGCCAGTTCAGCAACATTCCACGGAACTCATTCAGAACCGGCAGCGATACGTTGTCCGCGACCGGCAGCGAGCCGATCCCCGCGGCCCCGAGCCGGTCGGATGGCAGCAGCGCGAGCCGCGCGCCGATCGCCGCGGAAGGCGTCATTTTCGCCAGCGGCTGCTCCGCGTGATCGGCAATGCGCAGTGTTCCGGCCGATGCCTGCCGCGCGCCATAAATCAGATAGGGCAGATCGTCGAAGCCGGACCCGATCAGCCCCGCGAGACCGACGATTTCCCCTTCATGCACATCCATCGATACGCCGTGCAAGCCGCCGCCGGCGGCATCGCGCACGCTGACCGCGACCGGGCGATCCGAGCGGTCGTGTGGTGTCGCATGAAACAGTTCCACCCTGCGTCCGACGATCAACTCGACGAAATCGGCATGGCTCGCGTCCCGGGTGACCACCGTGCCGGCGAGTACGCCGTCGCGCAGCACCGTTGCGCGATCGGTGATTTCCATGACTTCATCGATATCGTGCGAAACGAATATGACCGCGGCGCCTTCCTGGACGATGGCGCGCACCAGCCCGAACAACTGCTCCACGCCGGCCTTTGGCAAGAATGGCGTCGGTTCGTCCAGCACCAGGATTCCGGCATGGTCCCGGCCCTCGGCGCGCACAGATTCGAACGCCCGCACGATGGCGATCAACGCCCGTTCCACCTGCGGCAGGTCCGCGATCCGGGCATTCGGATCGATCGACAAACCAAACCGCGCGAACGTTTCCCGCGCCCGATCGGTTTCCCGCCCCCAGTTCATCCACCACCGCGTCTGCGTGGCGATGGTGTTCATGCGCAGGTTTTCCAGCACCGTCAGGGACGGCACCAACCCCAGATGCTGATGCACGAAGGCCAGCCCCACCCGTTCGGCGATTCCCGGCGGCACCGGCAGGGGCACCGGCTCGCCGTGGATCAGCAACTCCCCGCCCGGCTCCGGCACATGGTAGCCCGACAGGACCTTGATCAGCGTTGACTTTCCCGATCCGTTCTGACCGAGCAGCCCCAACACCTCACCCGGCAATACGTCCAGGGAGACATCGTTCAGCGCCCTGGCGCCGCCAAATCGTTTCGACAGGTGACGCAGGGACAGTGCCGGAGGTTCCCCCGGCTTGCGCGGCTTGGGGGGGACGTAGGTCACTTCAGTTCCCACAGTTTGTTGTAGCCGGAAACGTGTTTATCGCCGTAGCCGCGGTCGTAATCGGCGGGCGTGCCGGCGTTATTCGCATTACTTTTGTCGAAAATATAGAACGGGACGTAAAGTGTCGTATAAGTCTTCAAGCCGCACATGTCCCGCATGTATCCGTCAAGGATAGACCGGGCGATCCAGCCGAGGCTTTCGCCGACATCCATTTCGACATCGCCTTTTTGGATCATATCGATAACGAATGGGGTGCCGTTGAAAGTGGCGATTTTTACTTTGCCCTTTCGCCCGGTGATCGTCAGGGCGGGAACGACGAATTGCGACATGCTGTCGTAAATCGGAATGACGTAGTTGATCGTCGGGTCGGCGATCAGCGCCGACTGCACGCCGGACTGAATTTTGGTGGACCATTCCGGCACCGGCGCGTTGATATACTTGAACTTACAGTCAGGTCCGCAGATTTTTGCCAATGTGTCGGTGATGCCTTTGACGAACGGCGCTGTTGGAATAATTTCGTCGGAGCCGACGATCACGGCATTGACGTGTCCGCCGGTCTTCATGGTGACCCAACTGGCCAGCAGAGCGCCGACTTCGTGATACGGCACACGCATGGACAGGCTTACGCTCGGGTCGGGCGTTTGGATTGTGTCGTACAAATGCGAGGTGAATACCTTGATGCCAGCCTTCTTCGCCTCGGCGATCTGCGGTCCGAGAACCGCCGGGTTGACGCCGCCCAGCAAGTCCACGGCGTCGAACTTGTTGTTGATCGCATATTCCATGCCTTGAACCCATTGGGTTGGTCTGGCCTGGTTTTCCCACTCCTTGACCTCGAAGCCGATTTGCTTGGCGACTTGTGTCATCGCGATCGCGATATTCTTGGTGAACGGATTGGCGCTGGACACCGGCATAGTCAGAATTTTCTTGCCTGCCATACAGGCATGGGCGTCAAACGGTGCCCCCGGCGGCACAAAGTCAGGCAACACGCTGTGTTCGGCCACCAGGGCCTTGGCTGCATCGAGGTCTGACGTGGAGGCGTGGGCCCCGCTTGCGGCGAGACCGAAACCGAAGGCGCAGGCAATCGCTGAAAGCACTGTATAATTCATATGCGTGTGCGTCCTGTACTGCGGGGTGGGGCAACCTAGGCAGCGCGTGTGCCAAAGCGTAGCAGCAAGACGCATGCCAAGCGGTTGAGCCGCGCGCACGGCGCATGTTCGATCAAAGGGCTCGGTGTATGATTATTTTTCCGGCTTATTATGGTCAATAAATACGCATATTTTGGCGGAAAATGTTCTGTGAATATTTTTTAGCCATGTTTGGCAATGTGCGCCATGATGTTGACCTGTTCTGCGGGTGTCCTACGGGTTCGACACCGCCGGGCTGCGCGGATTCAGTTCGATATCGATCTGGACAATCCCGCCGCACACCAGCCAGACTTTTCAACGGCCGCTTCAACGTAACAAGGCCCGGTTCAATTTTACTTAAAATGGTAGTAACGATATCCTCTTGGGGGATGTAGGATCGTCACGGGCTCATTCAATGCCCGCCCGCGCTCCGACAGGCCCCATTGTGCCCTCCACATTCGTGCCGCGCGCAACAATGGAGGCAGAGGCCGGGTCCATTCACGACGACGCCGGCAATCCCGAACGAATGACTGGTCTCATCGCCATCTGCCGGAGGTTCGGTGGCGCCTCCCCCGGCCATGAGACGCCAGCCGAACCAAATATCCAGGGACAGACCGGGGCAGAGACGTGACGGCCGACGTGCCTAATCCGGATCCCGCCCCTTCACAGCAGCATACCCGCTGCCAAACGCCGCATCCCGCTGCCGGAATGCGTGCTTCACCCCATGCTCCCGCATCGTCGCCTTGAACGCCATCGCCTTCGGGGCGAGGTGCCCGCGCGCATCGATCTCCGACCCGATGCGCTGCAACGTCCGCGCGCCCATCAGTTCCAGGCCCAAATTCACCATCCGCTTGTTGGCCGACAGCAGATGCGGGTCCACCAGCCCCATGCGATCGGCCAGCCGCATCACCTCCGTCTCCAGCTCCGCCGCCGGATAGGATTTCAACGCCAGACCGATCTCTACCGCGTCCTTTCCGGTCAGCGAATCCCCAGTCAGCAACAACCGTTTCGCCCATTGCGGCCCGCAGTGATACAGCCACATGCTGCCCGGCGGAGTCCCCAGATCGCGCACCGGCGGGAAACCGATCCTGGCATCGTCAGCGACAATGACCATGTCGCAGAACCACGCCAGCTCCGTTCCGATCCCGATACACGTTCCATGCACCTGGGCAATCACCGGCTTGTGCATGTCGAACAGCTCGATCCGCAGCTTCTGCCCCTGCTCCAGCCGCCAGACGTCGTCATCGATCTCCGACCGGCCGCGATACTCCGGCCCGCGCCCGGACGAGAATTCGTTCAAGTCCGCGCCCGCGCAGAAGTGCGGCCCTGCCCCGCGCAGCACCACGCAATGCACCGGGTTGTATTCGTCCGCCTCTTTCAGCGCCGCGTTCAGTTCCCGCAGCAGCTTGCCGCTCAGCGCGTTCCGCCGCTCCGGCCGGTTCAGCGTCACGATCGCGGTGGTGCCCTTAACCTCATAAGTGATCTGTTCGAAGTCCATCGTTCCCTCCATTTCTTTCCGGCAGAGATCAAACGCACGTAACGGGCTGCTGGCAAGTTACGCCCATCCGATGCAAGCCGCCGAACCAGGCGGTTCAGCGTATTTCCGTGGTTCGGGAACACGTGTATCACGCATCCCGAAGGACCTCGGCGGAACGTGCGATTTCCGCGACAGGCCGTTTCCCGCCCGCCAGGCGGTTCACACGCCAGGGAGCACCCATGAAACTCGGCTTCTTCACCATGCCCATCCATCCACTCGGCAAGGACTGGCGCCAGAGCCTGCGCGAGGACCGGGAGGCCTTCATCCTGGCCGACGAACTGGGATACGTCGAAGGCCTGTGCGGCGAGCATGTGACCGACGCGGCGGAGAACATCACCTCCTGCGCCATGTTCATCGCCACCCTGGCGAGTGCGACCAAGACCATCCGCCTGGGCACCGGCACGGTCAACATGCCGAACGCGCATCCCGCCGCCGTGGCGGGCCAGCTGGCGATGCTGGACCATCTGCTGGACGGGCGCTTCATCTTCGGCATCAGTCCGGGCGGTCTGCTGTCCGACGCCGAGGTGTTCGGCAACCTCGACCAGGATCGCGCGGCGATGTTCCTGGAGGGCATCAACATGGTCCTGGCGATCTGGACCGGCGAGGCGCCCTATAACCTCGAAGGCAAATACTGGAAGATTTCGACCGAGAAGACCCTGATGGCGGAGATCGGCCAGGGCTTCATCGGTAAGCCGCTGCAACGCCCGCATCCGCCGATCGTCGTCACCGCGGTATCGCCGCACTCCGCTGGCGTGGCGCAGGCCGCCGCGCGCGGGTGGGACGCGATTTCCGCCAACTTCCTGCTGCCGAAATGGGTCAAGACGCACTGGCCGAAATACCAGGAAGGCTGCGCGACGGGCGGCCGGGTAGCCGATCCGGCGAACTGGCGGGTCGCCAAAAGCCTGTGCGTGGCCGACGACCTTGCCACCGCCCGGCGTTATGCGACCGAACCGGACAGCCCGTACCGGCAGTACTACAACTCGCTCTTTACGAAACTGAAGAAGAACGGGCGGCTGATGCTGTTCAAGACCCATGCGGAACAGCCGGATGACGAAGTCACGTTGGACTACGTCTGCGAGAAACTGATCATCTGGGGCACCCCGGACAAGGTCGCTGACGATGTCCTGGCCTTTCGCGAGGACGTCGGCGATTTCGGAACCCTGCTGTATGCGGGAAAGGACTGGGCGGACCCGGACCTGGGCCGCCGATCCATGATCCTGGCGGCGGAGCAGGTTCTGCCCCGCGTCAACGCCGCCATCGGTTCGTCCCGGGCAGCGGCGGAGTAACGGCTTCAAAATATGCCGGCGGCGAGGCCGGCGGCCAAAGCGGCCCCCAGGTCGCGGCACCGGGCGAGGTCGGCCGGCGACACGATCTTCGGCGCGGCAATCGCCTCGGGGGTTTGGGCTCCTGTGCAAACGATCAAGGGGTCGGCGATGGGGCGCAAGCGCCAGCCGGTGGCGATTCGTGCAATCTGACGGGCGGCGTTGTGGCCGTCGCTGCCAGCGCAGACCATGGTCGCATAGGGCCGCCCGGCGATCTGGTCCAGCGCCGCGTAGTAGGTGCGGTCGAAGAAATCCTTCATCACGCCCGCCATCGCCGCCAGGTTTTCCGGCGTCGCGAAGATGAAGCCGTCGGCGCCCAACACGTCGTCCGGCCCAGCGTCGGCAGCCCGCGGCGACCGGATTAGGACACCCGGTTCTCCGCGGGCCGCGGCACTCTCCGCCATCTGGCGCGTCCCGCCAGTCAGCGAGTGCCAGACGATCAGAAGTGTCTTCATGCCCCTTATGCGAAGGCCACGCGCCGACGGGTCAGCGCGCTGACCACCGCCACGGTCGCCGTGTTCAGCACCAGAGCGACGATCCCGATGTTCAGATCGCGCAACGCCTCCGGCAGGGCCGGGAACAGCATCGCCACTGTCGTATGAGTCAGGCTGGTCGCCGCGACCGTCGCTACACCTACGCAGATGCCAGCGATGGCCCCTTGGCGCGTAACCGGGTTACGCGGCAGCAGGCTGGCGATCAGCGTCGGGAACAACTGGGTGACGAAGGCGTATCCCATCAGCAGCAGGGCAACGATCGTGGCCCCGCCGCGCAGGGTGAACACGACCGATATCAGGGCGACGACCGGCACCAACGACTTCGCCACCAACGACACCGTGGCATCGCTCGCCTGCGGCCGCACCGCTCGGAAGATATTGTTTGCCAGCAAGGTGGCGGCTGCGATCAGAATCATGGAACCGGGCACCAGAGCGGTCAGCACCCCGGCCGCGCCGATCACGCCCACGAACCACGGATCGAAGGTCTGCACCGACAGGCGCAGCAGAGACAGGTCGATCTCCGGCCCTTTCAGCCCGGGGACCTTCAGAATCGCCGCGAACCCGACGAAGAACACGAACAGCAGGATCAACTGATACACCGGCATCATCACCGCGTTGCGGCGGAACGCCCGCTCCTCCTTGGCGGTGAACAGCGATCCGAAGGAGTGCGGCCACATGTAGAAGCCCAGCGCGGTCAGCAGCACGGTCGAGTCGAACCATGCCACGCTCTCACCCTTCGCCGGCAGGGTCAGGAAGCCTGGTTTGGCGGCGTCGATGGCGTTGAACATCGGGGCGTATCCGCCGTAATAATGGATCGGCAGATAAATCCCCAGGAACAGCACGACGGCCAGGATCAGCGTATCCTTCAGCACCGCCGTCCAAGCCGACCCATGCACGCCCGACACCATCACATAGGCGGTAACCACCCCCGCCCCGATCCAGATCGCCACGGTCGGGGAGATCGCGCCATACGCCGCCGCATCGACGATGATGCCCAGGCCCTTGAGTTGCAGCACCAGATACGGGATCAGCGCCACGATACCGACGAGGGCGACAAGAATCCCAAGTGCCGGACTGTCGTATTTATGCGCAAAGAAGTCCGGCTGAGCGATCAGGCGGTGCTGTTTGGCATAGCGCCAGATCGGCGGCAGCATCCAGTAAGAGATGATGTAGGCCAGGCAGCCGTAAGACAGGATGTAGAACACGGGCGCGCCATGGCCATAGGCGAAGCCGCTGCCGCCCAGGAAGGTGAAGGTCGTGTAGATCTCCCCCGCCATCAGCACGAACACCAGGATGGTGCCGAAGCCGCGTCCGCCGACGCTCCATTGTTCAAGGTTCATGTCCTTGCCGCGTCGCGCCAGCAGGCCGAGGCAGAGGACGCCGACAATCGTCGCGACGATGATGATCAGTGCGGCGCTCATGCGCGTGGCTCCGCCGAATCACGGTTCGCTGGATCGCAGAGGTAGATGATTCCCATGATGACAGCCGTCAGCACGATCCACATCACGATCCAGGCCAGGATCAGGGGCATGCCCAACACCAGCGGCTGAACTTGATTCAGCAGTGGAACGCCTATGAGGATACCTAGAAAGGGCAACAATGCCAGCCACTTGACGAATGCCATGGAGTCTCCGGATCAGAAAGCTATGGGGTGCGGTATCGCAGAGTCAGGTGGTTGCGGCTACTGGTCGCGCGCCCGTTTCGGGAACTGCATGCAGATCAGGTCCGCGCCGCCCGGACCGGCGAGCAGGGTCGCCGCCGCATCCTCCGGCGCCACAAACACCACCGATTGCGGCGGCAGAAACGCACCGCCCGGCACGGCGGCGGATCCGGCGGACACCAGCCAGAACTGGCCGCCGCCGCTGGATGGATCGGGACCGGTGACCGATCCGCCCGCCGGCAGGGTGTAACGCCATGTGCCAAGCCCATCCGGCGTTTGCTCGATGACCGCGCCGCCCGTTGACGATGTCAGTTCGGCGAGTTCCCGGGCGGTCAGCGGTTCCAGGGGGCCGCTTGTGGCCTCGCGGTGCTGGAATTTCGCCCTTGCCTCGCGCAACTGGCGGCGGTGTTCGGGCATATAGCGGGCGCCGGGGTCCCAGGTGTTGCGCAGGGTGAACCACGCGACACCCTCCTCGGCGGCGACGATCGGGCCGTAGGCTGAGTAGGCATCGGTGTAATGCACCGCGACGCTGGCGACATCGTGGACGCCCAGCCTGCCTGACCCCTGCACCACCACCTGATACTGGTCCGCCTGATGGAAGTGCGGATGCACGATCGCGCCTGCCTCTTTCTCGACCAGGAAGGCCATCGGATACAGGCCGTGGTCCGAGGGCGCGGCCTCGCCCTCGGCCAGGGTGTTGCGGTTTTTGCCGATGAAGGTGGTGTGCCAGCCGTTATGGGTTTTGCGGCGGGACGTCGCATGGGCGACGGTGCTGTCCGCGGTCAGGATCATGGGACGGGCTCCTTTTGCCGAAACCGTAAGCGCGATCGGTTCACCTGCCAATGTTCGCCTGTTACACAGGGCCGCACACATACGGGAAGGAGACGGCAAATGGCGTACAGTCCATTCGATCTGACGGGCAAGGTCGCCCTGGTGACCGGCGGCAACAGCGGCATCGGCCTGGGGATGGCCATGGCGATGGCGCAGGCCGGGGCCGACATCGCCATCTGGGGCACCAACGCGGCGAAGAACGCGGCGGCGGCGGAAAAGCTGGCGGCGACCGGCCGCAAGGTCCAGGCGCTGGAATGCGACGTCGGGGACGAAGCGGCGGTGGAGGCGGCGTTCGCCAAGACCCTGGCGACTTTCGGACGGGTCGATGGCTGCTTTGCCAATGCCGGGGTCTCTGGCCGCGGCGGCAAGTCCTTTCTGGAAATGACCAGCGAGGAATGGCACCGCGTCACCCGCGTTAACCTGGACGGCGCGTTCTACACCTTCCGCACGGCAGCCCGGCATATGGTGGAACGCGGCGGCGGTGGTGTCCTGGCTGGTACCGCCTCTCTGGCCGCTATCGAGGCGGCGCCGCGCAGCGAGCATTATGCCGCGACCAAGGGCGGGATGATTTCCATGGTCAAAGCCATGGCGGTGGAGTTCGCCCGCTATGGCGTCCGAGCCCATTCGATCCTGCCGGGATGGATTTCAACCAATATGACGGCGAATGCGGTGAACACTGAGGGCTTCAAGACCAAGGTGCTGCCGCGCGTGCCGATGCGGCGTTGGGGTGAGGGCGACGATTTCGGCGGCATCGCGGTGTATCTGATGAGCTCGGCGTCGCAGTACCATACCGGCGACACGTTCGTGATCGACGGGGGCTATTCGCTGTTTTAAGCACCCGGGTCCGGCGGTATCCAAACCGCCGGACCGGCCGCGGCGGTTGCGCCGGCTGTGGCGTTGCGGGCGGAGCGGCGCCTTTGTGTTCGGGACACATGCGGGAATGACCGCGTTGACCGATGGCGCCTGTCATGACCATGAGAGGTGAACAATTTCCGCCCGACGATGACGGGGGCGCGATTTCCACCGAACGACGGGTTTATTTCGCCGTTTGTCCTTGGGCCGATGGCTGTTGGGGCTGGATATGATGGCGCGACACGCGGGTTAGCGGCAGGCCGGGTAGCGGCAGGCGCGGGCGAGCCGAACACGTCGCGGCGCCGATGAGGGCATGAATGCAGGCGATCGTGCGGGGGTGCGGCGACGCATTGCGCGGCGAGTTCCGCCTGGTCGGCGTTCGTCTGGGCGAGAACGGCAATCCTGGCCGCGGCAGCGTTGTTTCTGGCGAGGGTGGCTTCCGGCGTATCCTCGACGGGCGGCGGGAGCAGGGCGATCAGCGTGTGCATAAGATGACGGCGGGCCTGCGCCGGGAGGTCCACGGGAGCGGCCCGGGTTTCCATTCCGTAGTCGTAGGCGAATATAGGAAAAATGTCAAAGCGTGCCGAGGCCGGTTCAGCCGGTTCGCCGAATGAAAATCGCTTTACCCGCTCAACTCTTGCACCGGGCGGGCGACAATGATAGTGCCGCGCCACTTTATCAGGGGCTAGGCATGGCAACGACTTACGAAACCGTGGCGGGGATCATTTCCGACACCTGCGACATTGAACCGGACAAAATCACACCGGAAAGCCATGCCATCAACGATCTGGGCATTGACAGCCTGGATTTCCTCGATGTCGCCTTCGCCATCGACAAAGCCTTCGGTATCAAAATGCCGCTGGAACAGTGGACCGCCGATGTGAACGCCGGGAAGGTGACGACGGACGAGTATTTCGTTCTGAAGAACCTGTGCGGCAACATCGACAAGCTGGTTGCCGCCAAGGCCTGACCGCATTCCGCACTCACATGAAACGGTGACCTGATGCGCCTGGAATACTTCCAGATGATCGATCGGATCACCGATCTGGACGTGCCCGGCAAGCGGATCGTAACCGCCTGTCAGGTTCCGGACCAGTCCCCGGTGTTTGAGGGCCACTTTCCCGGCTACCCGATCATGCCCGGGGTGTTGCTGATCGAGACGATGGCCCAGACCGGGGGCTGGCTGGTGCTGGCCTGCCAGCATTGCGAGAAGATGCCGTTCCTGATGCAG
The DNA here is from genome assembly GCA_021807975.1 of Pseudomonadota bacterium. Taxonomy (GTDB): domain Bacteria; phylum Pseudomonadota; class Alphaproteobacteria; order Acetobacterales; family Acetobacteraceae; genus Rhodopila. Next base: position 19,746 of record JAKBCJ010000008.1, read on the forward strand.
GTCGAAAAGGCCAAGATGCGGACTTTCGTCGCACCCGGCCAACCGCTGACGATTGAGGCGGCATTGATCCACGAAGGTTCCGGCTATGCGGTGGTCAAGGCCGCCATCACCTCCGGCGGCAAGAAGGTGACGGAAGCAGAAATCCGCTACGGCATCGTGCCGTTTCCGAATGAGACGCTGAAAGCGGCGATGCTGGACACCGCGCGCCGCGTCGGCCTACCCGAGGAATTCCACCATGGCGCATGAGCGCGACGCCCTGATCACGGGCATTGGCATTGTCTCCTGCCTGGGGTCGGGCGTGGATGCCCATTGGCAGGCGTTGAACAGTTTCGCGCCGGTCCTGGACACGACCAGTTTTCCGCCGTTCGCGGTACATCCGCTGGCACCGCTGGAACTGGACACGCAAATCCCGAAGCGCGGGGACCAGCGGCAGATGGAAATGTGGCAGCGCATGGGGGTGTTCGCCGCCGGTCTGGCGCTCGATTCCGCCGGGGTGAAGGGCAACACCGACCTGCTGTCGAAGATGGGCATGATTGTCGCGGCGGGCGGCGGGGAGCGGGATTACGGGGTCGATTCCGCGATCCTGTCCGGCTATCCCAAGGCGGCGAACCCGGATGCCTATTTGAACGAGCACCTGCTGGGCGACCTGCGCCCCACCCTGTTCCTTGCGCAGTTGTCGAATTTGCTGGCTGGCAACATCTCTATCGTGCATGGCGTGATCGGGTCGTCCCGCACGTTCATGGGGGAGGAAGCCAGCGGAGCCGATGCGGTGCGGATCGCCTGCGCCCGGATCGCTGCCGATCAGGCCGATATCATGTTGGTCGGCGGGTCGTATAACGCCCAGCGGCCGGATGTGCTGCTGCACTATGCGATGGGTGGCCTGAACCGGCATGCGCCGTTCGAGCCGGTCTGGGCCCGTCAGGCGTCGGGCGGCGGCATGAACCTGGGTTCCGTCGGTTGCTTCCTGGTCATCGAAAGCCGGTCCCACGCCGCCGCACGCAGTGCCGGGGCTTACGGGCACATAGCGGCGATCAAGACCGACCGGTCCCGCCGCCAGCCCGGCGAGGCGACGAAGAACGCGACGGCTCAGCTTGCCGCCATGGCGGGGCATTTCGACCGGGACGGCGTGGCGGTGATTTCCGGGGCGTCCGGGGCAGCAGCCGCCACGACCGAAGAAGCCGCATTCCTGGCCGGCGTCGGTGTGCCGGTGCGCGCGGCGGCGACGGCCCTGGGGCACTCGCTGGAGCCTTCGTTTCCCGCCAGTCTGGCGCTGGCGGCGCTGGCGGTGAAGAACGGCGCGCTGTTCCCGCCGCTGGAAGCGGCCGAACAGCCGATGACAGCGCCGCTGAAGCAGGCATTGGTCACTTCCTGGGGCCACTGGCGCGGCGAGTCGCTGGCTTTAGTCACGGCGGCCTGAGGGGAATGACGATGGACACGGATCATCTGGGTCGCCCGATTGTCGTTGTGACGGGCATGGGCGTGCTGACATCTCTGGGCCAGGGGCAGGCGGACAACTGGAAGGCGCTGACCAACGGCACATCCGGCATCCGCCGCATCACCCGGTTTCCCGTCGAGGGGCTGCGCACGACGATCGCCGGGACGGTGGATTTCGTCTCGGTCCCCGAACCCTCGGCCCCGGCCCTGTCGCAGCGGCTGGCGGAACTGGTGATCGAGGAAGCGGTGTCGGAGGCCGGGATCGGCAGTGCGGGGAATTTCCCCGGCCCGCTGTTCCTGGCGTTGCCACCGGTCGAAATGGAATGGGCGCAGCGTTTCGCGCTGGCCGATGCGTCGGGCGCGAAGGAAACGGTTAACTACGACGATCTCATCAGGGCGGCCGGGTCGGGCAAGTTCGAGCCATTTTACCGGCGATTTCTGTTTGGGTCGGTTGGCGAGGCGCTGGCCGACCGGTTCGGCACCAAGGGCTCCCCAGTAGCGACATCGACCGCCTGCGCGTCGGGCGGCACGGCGATCCAGCTTGGAGTGGAGGCAATCCGGCGCGGCGAGACCGATGCGGCTTTGGTGGTCGGGACGGATTGTTCGGTCAATGCCGAGAGCCTGATTCGCTTCTCCCTGCTGTCGGCGCTATCGACGCGCAACGACCCGCCGTCGTCGGCCTCGCGCCCGTTCAGCAAGGACCGCGAGGGCTTCGTGATGGCCGAAGGGGCGGGCGCGCTGGTGCTGGAAAGCCTGGCTTCGGCGCGGGCGCGCGGTGCCGCCGTGCTGGGTGTCGTCGAAGGCTGCGGCGAGGTCGCGGACGGCTTCCACCGCACGCGGTCGTCGCCGGACGGCAAGCCGATCATCGCCTGCATGCGCTCCGCTTTGGTGGATGCCGGCATTGCGCCGGAGGACGTTGACTATATCAACGCGCACGGCACCGGCACGCCAGAAAACGACAAGATGGAATGGGTCGGCGCCTCGGCGGTGTTCGGAGAGCGGGCGAGCGCAATCCCGATGTCGTCCAACAAGTCGATGATCGGCCATTCGCTGACCGCGGCTGGGGCGGTGGAGGCGATCTTCACGGTGCTGTCGATCCGCAACGGGCTGCTGCCGCCCACGATCAACTACGACATTCCCGACCCGGCGCTGCCGGTGGATTGTGTGCCGAACGTCGCCCGGGCAGCGAAGGTCCGGCACGCGATTTCGAACTCGTTCGGGTTTGGCGGGCAGAATGTCTGCCTGGTACTGGGTTCGGTGGATTAGGGCTGTCAGCGTCGTAACCGGATCGTTGGCAGGACGGTTCGCCAGACCACCGATCCGGGCCGCGAGACAGGCGTTCAATCCGCGGTCGTTGACGACAAACGCGTTCCCGCGGAGACGGTGGTAGCCGGACACGGAGCCTGCCCCTCGACGCGACACAACGGGCACTCCATCTTTGATCTTACAGGAGCAACCGATGTCGCAGACCCTTATCCGTCCGCCCCCCGTCTTGTTCATGCCGCAGAAGCAGGCCGCCCGGCCGATGACCAAGCGGCTGAAGGTCGTATCCGAATATGAACCCGCGGGCGACCAGCCCACGGCGATCAAGGAACTCGTTCGCGGCATCGAAGCCGCCGAACATGACCAGGTGCTGCTGGGCGTCACCGGGTCGGGCAAGACTTTCACCATGGCCAAGGTGATCGAGGCCGTGCAGCGCCCCACCTTGGTGCTGGCCCCCAACAAGACGCTAGCGGCGCAGTTGTACGGCGAGATGAAAAGCTTCTTCCCCGACAACGCGGTGGAATATTTCGTCAGCTACTACGACTACTACCAGCCGGAAGCCTACGTCCCCCGCACCGACACCTATATCGAGAAAGACTCGCAAATCAACGAGCAAATCGACCGGATGCGGCACGCCGCCACCCAGTCCCTGCTGGAACGCAACGATGTCGTCGTCGTCGCCTCGGTGTCCTGCATCTACGGTATCGGGTCGGTGGAAAGCTATGCCCGCATGGTGGCGAAGCTGGAAGTCGGCGGCCGGATCGACCGCGACGCCCTGGCCAAGGCGCTGGTCGATCTGCAATACCGGCGCAACGACATGGCATTCCAACGCGGTTCGTTCCGGTTGCGCGGGGAAATCGTCGATATTTTCCCAAGCCACTACGAGGACCGCGCCTGGCGCGTAACCCTGTTCGGCGATGAGATCGAAGCGGTGCATGAATTCGATCCGCTGACCGGCGAAAAAACCGCCGACCTGAAAGAGATCACGGTCTATGCCAACAGCCACTACGTCACCCCGCGCCCGACGCTGACTCAGGCCGTCCGCGACATCAAGGTGGAACTGAAGGCCCGCCTGGACGAGCTGCACGCCAACGGCAAGCTGCTGGAAGCACAACGGCTGGAACAGCGCACCACGTTCGACCTGGAAATGATCGAAACCACGGGATCGTGCAAGTCGATCGAGAACTACTCACGCTATCTGACCGGGCGCAATCCGGGCGAGCCGCCGCCGACACTGTTCGAATACCTGCCGGAAAACGCCCTGCTGATCGTCGATGAAAGCCATGTCACCGTGCCACAGATCGGCGGCATGTACAAGGGCGACTTCAACCGCAAAAGCGTGCTGGCGGAATTCGGCTTCCGCCTGCCGTCCTGTATCGACAACCGTCCGCTGAAATTCGAGGAATGGGAACGCTTCCGCCCCATGTCGGTATTCGTGTCGGCCACGCCCGGCCCGTGGGAAATGGAGCGTACGGCTGGCGTTTTCGCCGAACAGGTCATCCGCCCCACCGGTTTGATCGACCCGGTCACCGAGGTGCGCCCGGTCGAACATCAGGTCGATGACTTGATGCATGAGTGCAAGGAAGTCGCCTCCCGCGGCGGCCGCGTTCTGGTCACCACGCTGACCAAGCGCATGGCCGAACAGCTGACGGACTACCTGACGGAAAACCAGATCAAGGTGCGCTATCTGCACTCCGACATCGACACGCTGGAGCGGATCGAGATCATCCGCGACCTGCGCCTGGGGGTGTTCGATGTGCTGGTCGGCATCAATCTGCTACGCGAAGGTCTCGATATCCCCGAATGCGCGCTGGTCGCGATCCTGGACGCCGACAAGGAAGGTTTCCTGCGGTCGCAGACCTCATTGATCCAGACTATCGGCCGGGCCGCCCGTAACGTGGACGGCAGGGTAATTCTATACGCCGACACGATGACCCGTTCGTTGCGCGCCGCAATCGAGGAAACCGAACGCCGCCGCAACAAACAACGAAGCTGGAACGAAGCCAACGGCATCACCCCGGTTTCGATCCGCCGCCAGATCGGTCAGGTGCTGGAAAGCGTGTTCGAGCAGGACTACGTCACCGTGGCGCCAACCAAGGACACCGGCACCACCGAATTCGTCGGCAAGGACCTGAAAGCTTCGATCGCCGATCTGGAAAAGCGGATGCGCGTCGCCGCCTCCAACCTGGAGTTCGAGCAGGCCGCCCGGATCCGCGACGAAATCAAGCGGCTGGAGGCGCTGGAGCTCGGCTTGCCCGCACCGCCCGTGGCCAGCGCCTCGTTGCGCCCCAAGACCAGCAGAACACCCGAACCACTGGGTCCGGGTGGCGGCGGCTACGATCCGTCGAAACGCAAGGGGCGCGGCGGCATGAAACGGGTCGGGCCGTGATCAGACTGGAAACCGCTCGCGGTATTCATGCGGCGGCACCGCCAGCACCCGCATGAACCCGCGGCGCATGGTTTCCTCCGATCCAAATCCGCAGTCGCGCGCAATGCGTTTGATTGGCAGACTGGTGGAACCCAAAGCCTGCCTCGCCGCCTCCACCCGCACGCGCTCCACCGCCCGGGCCGGCGTCAGGCCGGTGACCTGCCGATAGTGCCGCAGGAAACTACGTTCGCTCATGCCCGCCTGTTCGGCCAGCACCGGCACCGCTAGATTCGCCCGCAGGTTTTGTTTAATCCAGTCGTGCAGCCGATCGAACGTCGCGTCCGATCCGCTCAGCGCCAGTTCCGCGCTGAACTGGGACTGCCCGCCGGGCCGTTTCGCGAACACAACCAGCCACCGCGCCACCGACACCGCCGTCGCTCGGCCTAAATCCGCCTCCACCAGCGCCAGCGTCATATCGATCCCGGCGGTCACCCCGGCCGAGGTCCACACCGGACCGTCGTTGATGTAGATCGGATCCCGCTCCACCCGAACCGCCGGAAACCGCGCCGCGAGTTCGGCGCAGCGCGACCAGTGCGTCGTTGCCCGGCGCCCATCCAACAAACCCGCCGCCGCCAGCACAAATGCGCCGGTGCAGACCGAAGCCACCCGCCGCGCCACACCCGCCCGGCCCACCAGCCATTCCCGCAACACAAGATCATCGCAAGCCGCTGCCGTCCCCGGCCCACCGGCAACGATCAGCGTATCCACCGGATCGCCCGACGGCGGCAGCGGGTCGGCGAACAGCCGCATGCCGGAGGACGACGCAATCGCCCCCGGTTCGGCGGCAACCAGCCTAACCGCGTAGGGCGACAGCTCCCCGGTTCGGTCGTTGGCCGTGGCCAGAACCTGGAACGGCCCGGTCGCATCCAGAAGCTGCACGCCGGGAAACGCGACGATCTCGATCCGCCGCGGATTTGGCGCAATATGTGGGTCATTTGGCATTTCCGCCAAACGGTGGCACGGCAAACTGACGGTGTCCAGAACGAAGGTGACGCTCGATGACCCAATTCCATATCGGCCTGCTGGCCTTCCCGGCGATGACGCAACTCGACATGACCGGCCCGCTCCAGGTGTTCTCCGCCGTGCCCGGCGCCACCGTGCATGTTATCTGGAAGACGCTGGAGGCGATCCAAACCCAAGGCGGGCTGCGCCTGATCCCCGACACAACCATGGCCGGCTGCCCAAAACTGGACGTAATCTGCGTGCCCGGCGGCCCCGGCGTGCTGGACTTGATGGACGACCCCGAAATCCTGGCCTTCCTGCGCACCCAAGCAGAGACCGCGCGCTTCGTCGGCTCGATTTGCACCGGCGCGTTGGTGCTGGGTGCGGCCGGATTGCTGCGCGGCAGGCAGGCGACGACGCATTGGGCCTGGACCGACCTGCTGGTGCCGCTGGGCGCGATTCCGACCCCGGGTCGGGTGGTGCGCGATGGCAACACATTCACTGGCGGCGGAGTCACCGCCGGGATCGACTTTGCCCTGACCATGGTGGCCGAACTCGCCGGTCAGGACGTGGCTGAACACATCCAACTGGGCATCGAATACGCCCCCGCCCCACCGTTCAACGCCGGCCACCCCGATACCGCGCGGCCAGAGCTTGTAGCCGCCGCTCGCGATCGCATGACCGCCCTGCGCACCGAACGGGAAGCGCGCGTGGCGAAGGTGGCGGCTCGGATGGTTTAGGGTGCTCCGCCGCAATGGACGCAAGGCCGGTGGACGTTGTCATGGCGGGTGCAAGTCCCATAGGCGTTAAAATAGCAACTAGAACGGGCTGGAATCCTTCTTGTGTCATGGCCGTGCTTGGCGCGGCCATCCACGCCTTTGGTTGTTCCGCAACCGCAAGTCGTGGATGGCGGGCCTACGCCCGCCATGACGATGAAACACCAGCGGCAACCATCCAACGCTTCGCGTATTTCGCAGTGACCCTAGGTCGCCCGGCGGGTGCGCAGGGCGGCGGCCAGCGTGCCGTCGTCCAGTACATCCAGCGCGCCCCCCATCGGCACGCCCTGCCCAACGCGGGT